>CALCNS010000185.1 GCA_937897315.1 uncultured Bacillota bacterium | reverse complement strand
CAGCTGGGAGAGCGCTTGAATGGCATTCAAGAGGTCAGCGGTTCGATCCCGCTTACCTCCACCAAAGAAAAAGGCTTCAAATCATTGCGATTTGAAGCCTTTTTCTTTGGTTTTACGCTTGCTCATAAGCAAATGCTTGCATTTGCGGAGCCGTAACGCTTCTACTTGTTAGAACGTAGGAGTCCACCCGGCACACTGCAAGGTGTGCTATTGTTTTTGGTGGAAGCTAAATAACTTTAGTTCATTCTTTAAGGAATGGTTATGGTATGATCTTCGAGATAATCCAATTGATCTTTTGTCATTTGACCGTTTTCCATCAGAATTTTTGCAGCTGTTTCGGTTAGGTAGGTTTCTTCTGTCGCCTCATAAGGTAAACCCAAGTAAAACGCTGTAAACATTTTAACCGAAGCAGTACCGACTTCGAATTCCGATTCCCCATAAATACTTTCGAGGTCCTTGCATTTGAACTCTTTTGCTTTGTTTATATCGACCCCAAATGCCGAAGACAACTCCTCGAGAGGTATTTCGTATAATTTGCTGATTTCCTCAAACGTGAAAGAGCCACGGATATCGTTCGGATCATATGCTCCAGAGTATTGAATATCCTGTAGCTTATCCGGTATCTTTGTGGAAACCGTTGTCCAATACCCTGTCAGCGATGTGAATGTGATGCCAACTGCGAAGATAATTAGGAAAACCAAAATGGCAGTTTGAGGTTTAATCTTCACGAGTTACACTCTCCTTTGCAGAGGAAATCATTACCGTGTTCGGTATGGGGCAGGAAGCATCACTGGTGCATTGATAGCAACTGATACACTGTACATCCGAAATCGTATTCTTGGTAGAAACTTCTATGTTCATTGGACAAACGTTGTCGCAAATCTTGCAATGAATGCAAGTGGTTTGATTTCTTTTGATTTTGAAAATGCGAAAGACATTGAATAACCCTAACAAAGCGCCATAAGGACAGAGATACTTGCACCAAGGTCGTTCGATAAAAAGAGATAGAACCACGATGACACCGAGCATGATGTAGGCTGAAACCGCGATTTCATTGGTAAGAAGATTGAAAAGAGCGTAGTAAGGATCTATGGACTGAAAAACCAACTTAGAAGATACAGCTGTTTGGTAGACCACCATGACTAAGACGATGTATCTAAGGTATCTTAGGATTTTATCAAGGGAAGCAGGAACGAATTTGTTGTAGTTCTTTGAGAACAAGCGCTTCCCAATTTTGCCAATCCATTCCTGAAATGTGCCGAACGGGCAAATATATCCACAGAAAATGCTGCCGAAAAGTAAGGCAGTAACCATCCCTAGAGACATGAGGATAAATGAGGAGCTATGAATCTTCTGAATAAAATCTCCAGTCGTGATGAATTCATATATCGTCACTACCCCGCCAAAAGGGCATATGGCATGAAGCGATGCTTCCGGCAAAAAAGGAATCGTGATTCCTTTCTCTACCAGCCACTTACTGATAGAAATCAATAGAACAAAGACAAAAACAGAGAGTTGAAGAACCGTTCTTAAATGGCCAACTTTTTTCTTATTATTGATCAATGGTAGCTCCCCCTTATTCATTTGCTTAAGAATACCTCTAATTTTTGTCAAAAGTGTGTCACTACAATAGCAAAAATAAGTTTATTCAGAATGATAAACGTTGTTTTCATCGTGTTAAGAAGTTGAGCCACTCTGCACTGTGCGTCCTATAAAACCACCTTTTCACCCAAGAAAGAGAAGAAGGTATATCCAATTGGTATGGCTTTCGCTAATTATGACCTTCATCGTCCATGTAAAGGAAAACGGTCAATGGTCTGCTGAATCAGCAGGTCCACTGACCGATTAATTTTGGAACGTTTTAGTGAATCACTACACCTACAAGCACAGGTAATTGAGCATTATTTGAAAAAACTTTGAACGAAAATGGATTTGCAGAGCTCACTTCTGTGAGTTGTTAAGCGGAATCGCCATCTTTAAATGAAATTCATTTCCCTCAGCTTCAAAAAGAACCGATCCTCCATGTGATTGGACAATACTTGCAATAGCTCGAGTCCCATATCCGTGATGATCAATGGACGATAGGGGAATTCCCTCTCTCATTTGAATGTTCCCGGTATAAGGATTTTCTGTGGATATGAGAAGGTTATTTCTGCTAACCCTGGCTTCGAATAACACGATTTTGTTGTTGGAACTAAGTTCACTGGCTGCTGCAGCTTCCATAGCATTCTCTAGACTATTGGATAAAAGAGAGCAAAACTCGGTATCGCTTAAAGGAATCGATGCGGGTATTTCCGCTTTCACAACAAGGTGAACGCCTTTTTGTACTGCTTTTTTGGCGAAGGCAGCCAAAATAAGATTCGCGGGTTCATTTTCGCAATAACGAACCGGTGTAATTCTGTCGATATCGGACTGGGATACCTTTAAATACTCTTGGATTCCCTCTAAGTTTCCCTCATTCGCCAGACTCTGTAAAAAAGAAAAATGATGACGCATATCATGCCGATATACAGCAGCACTTTCTTGCAATTGCCTTAGTGTAGCAAACTCGGTTTTGGCCATTTGCAGTTGTGAAGCCAACATATCACGGTCTCTTTGTGCACTCGCTTGCTTTTGCGTTTCGGTGTAATAAAGAATAACAAACACAAAATAGAAGATGGAAACGGTTGAGGGGATGAATTGCACGGCCCATTCGGCACCGGAATATAACACATCGGTCCACACGGTGGTGATATAGTCAAACAAATAATAGAAAAGGGGTACTGCTCCTAATAATAAACGCGATAGAACCGATTTTTCCATGAGATCTCGTACCGAAGAGGCCACATACTTTTTAAGAAAATAGTAGGCCAGAAACACCGAAAGAATATAGACCGTATAATCGGCAACTTTACTATCCAAAATAGCACCGGCAAGAAAACCGAACCAGCGAGGTGCTTGACAACATAGATATCCCGTTAAGACACTGGTAATTGATATTAACCATGGGCGATTAAAGTAGAGTGAAATAACAAAAATCACGGGTATATGAATGATTACGGGGTATAATTTCGATGTAACTTGAATCCCCCATAACCACCAACTGGCAGTTTGTACGATGAGCAATGTGAAGCAAGTGAATCCAATGGACCAACAGTTCTTTTTCGTCTGTTCGACACCGGCAAAAAGAACAGACACCAGCACACCAAAAATCAAGGAAAACCCAAACTTAACGAGTCCCATCACTGTTTCTAACATCGTAACTTCCTTTCTCGTGTTGAGTGTTATTTCCATTCTACTATAAATTCAAAAGGTCAGCAACCTCGTTTACCATTCGTGTTTGAAAAAATACAACTCGTGCGAACATGATTACTATACAAAATTTCCTGTAACTCGATACCTTACACAGGATAAGCAAGGTATTCACATGGATGGTTTCCTCTGGGAATAACACGGTTTCGCTGCCATATGAACTGAAGAATGGCGACACAGAAGCCGATGTCACCGTGTGGTACTTGGCGAGTGATGGAACAAGAACTGAGATTCTTTGTTTTTATGATTCCAAAACAAAACTAGCAACCTTAACCGTGAATCATTTCTCACTCTAAATTCCTTACCATACCGCATGGAGTATGATATAATGGTTATATGAAAAAGAAGGGGAGTGAGTTCGTGCATTATGCGCCATACAAGACCATTTTATCGCCTAAGAATGGGATGAATCTTTATCGTGGCTGCACCCATGGATGTATTTACTGCGATTCACGCTCCCTCTGCTACCAAATGAAGCATGATTTCGAAGATATTGAGGTCAAGCAGAATGCAGTTAGAATACTGGAAGAGCAGTTGTTTAGAAAAAGGCAGCCCTGCATGATTAGCACAGGATCGATGTGTGACCCCTATATACCCTTGGAAAAAGAACTACAACTGACTCGCCAATGCTTAGAAGTGGTGGAGAAGCATGGATTCGGGCTCGCCATACTTACAAAATCCGTTACGATATTGCGAGACCTTGACTTACTAAAAGCAATCCATACCAAAGCAAAGTGTGTGGTGCAAATGACGCTAACCACCTACGATGAACATTTATGCCGTATCATTGAACCTCATGTTTCTACCACTGCGGAACGATTTGCCGCTCTAAAAGAGTTCCGCGATGCGGGGATTCCTACTGTGGTGTGGCTTTCGCCTATTTTGCCCTTCATCAACGATACCAAGGAGAACCTGTTGGGGATATTAGAGTATTGTATTGAAGCGAAAGTACATGGCATACTCTGCTTTGGCTTTGGTATGACGTTAAGAGAGGGAGATCGCGAATATTTCTACGCCAAGCTAGATGAGCATTTTCCAGGTGTGAAACAGAAATACATCGATACTTTTGGGAATGCTTATTCCTGTAACAGCAAAAATAATACATTTCTGTATGATATTTTTCAAAGGGAGTGCCGCAAACACGGGATTTTGTATAGACCGAATGAGGTATTCGAATACTTGAACCGCTTTGAAACAAACACAGAGCAACTGACTCTATTTTAACATAAAGAACTGTATTTTGAGTTTAAGCGTGAAGGAGATGAATACATGGAACCCCTGAAGTTTGCGAACCGGCAGGAATTCCGGAACTGGTTAAGTGAGAATGCTCTTTCGAATGTGGGCATTTGGTTACTAATGAGTAAAAGCAAAGCAGAACCCACGATTACCGCAGCAGAAGCCTTGGAAGAAGCTCTATGTTTTGGCTGGATCGATGGACAGATGAAAAGCGTAGATGAGAACAGTTACATCAAATACTTTAAGCAACGAAGCGAAAAAAGCATCTGGTCCGAAAAAAACAAAGCCCTCACCGTAAAACTAGAGGAGAAAGGCATTATGACCGATTTTGGTCGTGCCAAAATGATCGCCGCAAAAGAAAACGGCCAATGGACTGCAGTAAAAGCAGGACCACTAGCCGAAGAAGCTTTGCAAATTTTCGGTGAATTAGTACGCCCACATCCACAAGCATATGAGAATTTTACCAAAATGCCACCCTCCATGCAGAAGGTTTACGCATTATCGTATGATATGACCAAAACAGAAGTTGGAAAAATAAAGCGCTTACATACAATTATTGAACGGTTGCAACTCAATCTGAACCCTATGGAACGTATGCCCAAGTAATTAACGCCGTTTTTCAAAATCCTTATACATGAAGCTAGGTTGTATACCACTGTTATTTTGATACTTACCACTTTTATACTCGACATATTCGCCTTCAATGGTATGGTAATAGATTTGGCAAATTTCAATCATGGGATAAATACGTACTGGTTGTATACATTGGATTTCCAATGTCCAGAAACCATTGAAACCAATATCCCCAAATCCTGCGGTCACATGAATAAATAAGCCAAGACGCCCTATGGAAGAACGTCCTTCCAACATGGGCACATAGAACTCCGTAGAGGTTCTCTCAAAGGTTCTCCCTAAATACAACCTCCCAGGTTGTAAAACCAACCCCTCTTCCGGAATGGTCAGCATTTCGGTATGTAGGGGTGTTTTCATATCTAGAACGGCATCTGTATAAACCATAAGTTCGTTGTGCAAGCGCAGATTATAACTATTGGGGTTGATAAGTCTGGAGTCGTAGGGCTCAATGCGAATGCGCTCGAGACGAATTTGCTTTTCAATTTCCTTACCCGAAAGAATCATGGGATCAACCTCACTTTGAATTTTTTTGGAAAACTAAGATGGCATACTCGCAACCGCACAGAGCGTTTCTGCATCGACCCGATATGGAGCACCTTTGACATCGGAAAAGAATTCGACCTCTTTGAACCTAGCATCCAATAATTCAGTCTCCAGAGTCTCTTTCGTGAAAATCTGGTTCCAAACATGAATGCAGAACTCCCGCCCCTTTTCAATGACGACATGTTTGTCCACACTGACCAACGAATTTTCATAATAATAGGTCGCTTCTAGACTATAGTGGGGATTCGGACTCCAGAATCCGCCATCTGCATAATATACCCAGCGGGTGCTATCTTTTTTACCGGCATTCCAAACTGGTGTAAAGACATCGAACAAGAAACGACCACCCGGTTTTAAAGCACGTTGAACTCGTTTCAACAACTCAGCACGATCCTCTGGAACCAAAGCAGCATAATCACACCAGATTAGGGTAATCATATCGAAGGCTTGTTCGAAATCCATTTCCAAGTAACTCTGGCAATAATACATGGTTTTGGTATCGTGCTCTTGAGCGTAAGCAATACTACGAGGGGAAAAATCTAAACCGCTTATACGCAAATCATACTGAGCTAAACGGGATGTATACAGTCCCGGTCCACAGCCAATGTCGAGCAGGGAAGAGCCGGGAGTCAAGAGCGAAGCAATCCAGGTGGTTGCTTGGTCTATAAAGGCCGGTTTGCGGCTGGCTGCATCGGTGTTGGGGTTCAAGTGAGCGCTTAACATACCCTTAGAAATATGAGGGTCGGTCCAGAAAGCAGCGGTGGTTTTCTCAAAAAGTTCTGGCTTGCGTAATAATGGGTGCAATTGCTCGAACATGGCTTCACATCCTTTACAAAAATCGTTATGAGCATACCATATTTTGTGAAAGCGAGCAATACATCGCAAAATGATCTCTTTGCTCACTCCCGAGCTTTGCTCAGAGGCTCGCTCCGAGAAGCATTTTGCTCACGAAGTCTTGTGAATTGCTACGCAGCTTCTACGGAATAGCGAATCAGGAGAATAAATCAGGCGGTGAATAGTATCCTGAAGAGCGACTTCTGTCCGAAGGACGGTGGAGCCCGGAAGGATCTATGAACCGCTTTTGTAATCAACTTGTAAACTTTCCATAGGTTGACATTTCTTTTGCCCTTATGCTATACTCCAGCCGTAAACGGAACGAAAAGGGGCTTAAAACATGATTCAATAATCCATTTTACGAGACAACAAAGTAGACAGCTCATGGCAACATGGGCCTTGGTTTTGTTGACCGAAATGGATTGTTAGCCGCTTTTTCGATATTAAAGTAGCCATGCAGGCGTACTTTGTATTTTTTGCGTGCGCCATCCTCCTCGGCAACAGCCGGGGAGGTTTTTTCATGTTCCGGGCAAAGAATCGGAGGACATCATGACACACAAACCACATCATTTATTCTTGAAATATGCAAGACAACATCGGCAAGAAGTCGTCCTGTTGACAGGAATCTACTTGACTTCTACTTTGCTATTTGTCTTGGCCCCGCAAGCCTTAAGCCGCTTTATCGATCGCGTGTACGAAAAATTACCTTACATTGCCGTTTTAACGGCGATGGCGCTGTATATCGCAGCTCTATTGTCCCGCACGGCCATGTCCTCCTTATTGCAAATTCGTTTGGCCTCATTGGGGCAACGCATCACCGACGCCTATCGTCATGATGCCATGGCTCATTTTCTGAAACTAGACAAACAACAACTCGGTCGCTGGACGTCGGGAGAAGCAATCACTCGTCTGGATGAGGATGTGCAAGGACTCTTTCAATATTACTATGTATTACTCTACAAATTAGCGGGAAGTGCTATCGCTTTAGTCGGAATCTTAGTTGCCCTGTTACGGCAAAACAAATGGTTATCGCTTGCGCTGTTGCTGATCAGCGTAGTCAGTATCTGGGGATTTAAGCAAATTCAGGATCGTGGCATACCCAAATATGTAAAACGCTCCCAAGCCGCTGCGACCTTTAACAGCAAAATGAAAGAGATTCTCGACCATGCCACCACCCTGCGTGCGTTGCGAAACGAGGAGTTTGCGACTTTGCAAATGCAACGAGCCATGACCGCTCGCTTTCAAGATAGCCTTCCTGCGAACCGCATGTATGGCAACCTGTGGAGTGCGGCAACTGTTATGCAAGCCATGGTCGTCATCTTTGGTATTGGCATGGCCGCGGCACTTTGGGACCGGCAGCTCATAACTTTGGGAACGGCTTATTTGATTTATGCCTACAGCGAAATGATTATTGAACCACTTTCGGATTTTCGCAATCACATGGGGAAAATGCAGGGATCCAAAGCTGGCATATTGCGTACGCAGGAGCTGTTTGCTCTGCCCATTGCTGCCAAGGCCACCTTGCAACTTCGCGAGGGACCGGTGGATATTTGCTTAGAGCACGTATCGTTCTCGTATGATAACTCTGAAGATACCTTACAAGACATTAGCTTAACCATTCCTGCCGGCGAGCATTGGGGTGTTATGGGTGAAACAGGATGCGGTAAAAGCACTCTCATGAACATTTTAGCCGGATTGCTGCCGTATGACCGTGGTTCGGTTCGCTTTCAGGGATTGGAACGCAAAGAGATCGACCCTGCATTGTTACGCCAACAGATAGCGTATTGTAGCCAACGAGTACAGCTGCTACACAGTAGTTTGCGCAACAACATTACCTTTTATGATTCGCGTTTCAGCGATGAAGACATTGCAGCAGCCATAGAAGCATTACAACTCACAGACTGGTTTGGCAAATTTCCGCAAGGGCTGGACACAGAGTTACATATGGGAGAAGTGAATGTATCGGCCGGGGAAGCACAACTCATCACCTTAATTCGCTTGGCTCTGCGTAAGCCGAGGGTGCTTTTGTTAGATGAAATTACTTCGAATTTAGATGTCGAGACTGAAGCTCGATTAACCAAAAGTTTGCAGATTTTTGCTCAAGGTAAAACCGTGCTGGCCATTGCTCACAGAAAAGAAGCGTTAGTTTGGATGGATCAGGTTATCGGCATGGAAAATGGGAGGACAGTTGCTATGAGACATAGTCAAGAAGTTGCTGAGGGTCATAGTCAACAAGTTGTCCGGTGAAAGTAGGTGATAGTGTATGAAAAATTTTCATTTCTCGCTATTGCGATATAAAAAAGGGCAAACTTGGTTCAATTTGCTCTGTAACGCCGTGATTTTTTTGCACAGTGCTGGCGTTAGTTATTTCATTCGCAGGGCTTTGAATCAGTTCGAAATGAGTCAAGGGCAAACGTTGAAGATGGTCTATCCGTTTTTAATCGGAATACTGTGGGTTGCGGCCTTACGCATTGTGGCGATTTTAACTTGTGCCGTACTCGATGCTGTGAGAGGATTCTATTATCAGAATCGAGCCCGCTTGAATTTGATGAAGCAATTATTTGCCCGAAGTGACGTGACCGAGGTGAGTGGTGATGCGAATTCCATTTTTGAAGTACTCGATGATGATGTACCTGCCGCAACGTTTCCTATGGAGCTGCTCACGGAAGTGAGTGGATATGCTGTTTATGCACTAACCGCGGTAATCATGCTTTTTCGCATCCATTGGCAGGTGACGTTGTTCATCTTTCTACCCTTATCACTGGCTTTATATGGGGTGCAACGGCTATCGGAGCAAATGAAAGAGCGAAGCAAAGTCAATCGTGCCGCGCATGATCGGGTGAGTGTGCTCATTGGGGATTTGGCGGATGCCGCGGTGACGATTCAGGCCTTAGGGGCCGAAGAAGCCGTGCTGGATGAGTATGTGCGAGTCAATGCGGCGCGGCGAGATGCAGTGGTGCGCGATGCGACGTATAATGAGCAAATCAACTTCCTGTTGCAGGGTTCGGTGGGCTTGGGCACCGCGGTGATGATGCTCATTGGAGCAAGGTTGATGGGCAATGGGCAATTTGGCATGGGGGACTTTAGTTTCTTCGTGGCGCATTTGTTTACGTTATCGGATTTGGTGTATCGGCTGGTGGAACTGTTCTATGAGTCCAAGAAGGCCGAAGTGTCGTATGAGCGTATGCTGAAACTGTTGCAGGGAGCGAAGCCGGAAGTGCTGGCGGAGGATGTGGATATTGCACCGCTGCACAAGGACTATCCGGTTTTGCCGGCACCGCAAGCCAAACCGTGGCAAGAGTATGTGGTGAAGGGGTTGGGCTACCGTTATGCCGAAGGGGGCGGGGTGCAAGGAGTGAATTTGCACTTGCGGCCCGGGGAGCTGGCGGTGGTGAGAGGGGAAATGGCCTCGGGCAAGTCGACGTTGATGAATGTGCTCATGGGGCTGATGCCGGCACAGGAAGGTTCGGCGGAGTTGGTGGGTGATGGTGCGGTGGCGATGGGGTTGCCGCAGCGAAGTGGGTTGTTTAAGGGTGATTTGCTGCAAAATGTGATGCTGGGGCAACAGCTGGAGGAAGCGCGGGTGCGCGAGGCATTGCAGGTGGCGGCGTTAGAGGATACGGTGAATGCGTGGCCCGAGGGGTGGCAGAGTGAAG
>CALCNS010000184.1 GCA_937897315.1 uncultured Bacillota bacterium | reverse complement strand
TATTTTTGTATTGTAGAGCTAATCTAGCTCCTTGTTTCAAACGTCAAATCTTTTTAAGATTCTGGCTTGTGTTTTGAGACCCCTTCAGCTTCCTTTATTGCACAGTAAAGGAAGCCTTCGATCCCTCGTTTTTTGAATTGACACGGTTTCCCTTCATTCCTAAAAATGAAGGTTTGTTCTTCTTCGTTTTTTCTTTTCGCTGTTTAGTTCTCAAGGATCTGTTGCCTCGCAAAAGGTTCTTTTTTGTGAGTGCCTTGTAATAATAACACAGCCATTTTTCTTTGTCAACCACTAAAAATGAGAAACTCAAGAAAAAAACAGTGCGATTTTAAATATAAATCGCACTGTCATTGGGCATTAAAAAAGAGACTATCGACTGATTTTTAGAATTTTATACCGGGCTGTTCCAATGGGTAAACTCACTTCGACAATGTCACCGTTCTTCTTGCCAAGCAATGACTTGCCTAAAGGAGATTCGTTAGAGATTTTATCGGCAAACGGATCTGCTTCCGCTGTTCCTACTATGGTGTAACTGAACTCCTCTTTATTGCTTTCATCACGTACGCTAACTTTGCTACCTACGCTAACCAAATTGGAAGCGGTATCATTCTCTTTAATCACGACTGCATTTCGTAGCATTCTCTCAAGGTTCTGAATTTCACCCTCTATGAAAGCTTGCTCATTCTTGGCATCATCGTATTCAGAGTTTTCACTCAAATCACCGAATTCTTTGGCTTGCTTAATTCTCTCAGCCACTTCACTGCGGCGAACGGCCTTTAGGTATTCCAAGCGCTCTTCGGCTTTTTTTAAGCCTTCGTTGGTTAAATATACGGGTTGTTCTAACACTTTCGCCACCTCATTGTTCTTTCAATTCGACTATGTCATAGAGTATATGTTAATTTGTTATTTCTGTCAATCCAAACACTGAATTTTCACCGAAAGGAGTCAAACCAAGCTTAAAATTCTCAAAGATTTCTTGCATTTCTGGCAAGGTTTTTGCGGAATTAATGAAAATTCTAGTCTGGGCTGCCCCGGGAAGACCTTTCAAGTACCACGCACCATGTTTGCGCATTTCTCGAATGCCAATGTGCTCTCCTTTGTATTGAACCAACTCCTGCATATGGAGGAGTGCCATATCGGCACGTTCTATAGCCGTAGGAAGCTCTTTTTGTGTATTTTTAGTTAGCAAATCAACTGCATCCCGAATCAACCAAGGATTCCCCAACGCTCCTCTCCCTATCATGACACCATCGGCACCGGTTTCTTTCATCATTCGTAACGCGTCTTCAGCATGCCATATATCACCATTGCCAATTACCGGTATGGAGACGGCCTGTTTTAACAATCGAATCGCGTTCCAATCGGCTTGACCGGAGTAAAACTGGTCTCTGGTTCTGGCATGAAGTGTAATGGCCGCGACGCCTGCTTGTTCGGCTCTTTTTGCTATTTCGAGATAATTCATATGCTCATGGTCCCAACCCAAGCGAATCTTGACTGTGACCGGTACCTCAGAAAACTTCACTAGTAGGGTCATAATATCTTCAGCAAGCTTCGGTTGGGTCATCAGTGCAGATCCTTCACTGTTTTTGACGATTTTAACAGCGGGGCATCCCATGTTGAAATCCAAGAAATCCGGTTTGATTCGGTTTATCCACTCTGTTGCTTTCATCATGGGAACAGGTTCTGAACCGAATAGTTGTATGGAGCGCAATCCCGGTTCATTAATATCGGCAATCCGCACGGATTCCTTCTGGGTATACATAAGTCCTTTACCACTAATCATTTCGGTGACCGATAAAGCACTGCCCATTTGTTTGCAGATTTTTCGGAAGACCAAGTCTGTAACCCCCGCCATGGGAGCCAGTATGACAGGATTAGGAAGTTGACGATTCGCTATTTTCATGATTATCACCTATCGTTATGATTAAACAAAGTTCCAATACTGTTTTCAGAAGCAATATAAGCAAGCGTTCTTAGTTTGCAATGAAACATGTAGAGTGTTATAATAAATTTGGATTCTAAGATTTTAAGGGAGGGTTTTCTATGAATTATCGTCAGGACTTGGCCAATCTTGTTCAGAACAAAAGTAGAGATTTTTGCAACATTAGTGATCAGATTTGGGAGTTTGCAGAATCCAGATTCCAGGAGTTCAAATCTTCTGCTCTGCAAGCGGAGTATTTGACTCAGCAAGGATTTCGAGTTACCCAAGGTCTTGCTGGTGAAGATACCGCTATTTTGGCAGAATTCGGCGAAGGGAAACCCGTTATTGCTTTACTAGGTGAATTTGATGCGTTGTCGGGTTTATCTCAAGAAGCGGACAAAACCATACACTCCCCTATCGTTCCAGGAAAAGATGTACATGGATGTGGACACAATCTATTGGGGTCTGCCTCTTTGG
>CALCNS010000183.1 GCA_937897315.1 uncultured Bacillota bacterium | reverse complement strand
CGACCACCGAGATCTACACTCTTTCCCTACACGACGCTCTTCCGATCTTGGGGACCAATCGTAACTTGAAGCCTCTTATGCTCATGGCACACCTCGATGTCGTACCGATTGGTGATATGAATCAATGGACACATGGACCTTTTTCAGGAGAGGTTGATGAGGGGTACATCTGGGGTAGAGGCACTGCAGATACAAAATGCTTAATTACCGTTCAAATGGATGCCCTTGAAGAGCTGCTAGAAGAGGGATATCAGCCAGAACAAGATGTTTACTTATTTTACGGGCATAATGAAGAAATCGTTGCTGCGGGAGATCAATCTGGCGCAATGTTAGCGATGGAACATTTGAAAAAGGCAGGAATCACTTTAGGTTGTGTCATGGATGAGGGAGGATCCGTAGTAAGTGGTAGTACAATGGGAATCCAACAACCCATTGCTGTGATCGGCGTCAGTGAAAAAGGTAGTCTCAATATATCATTGACGGTGAAAGATAAAGGTGGCCACTCGAGCACCCCTGAGAAAACGACGGCATTGACTCGTGTCGCTCGTGCTGCGATTGCTGTAGAAGAAAACCCCATGCCACCCCGCTTATTACCAACCGTTGCTGAGTTAATGAAGACAGTGGCTCCATATATGGGTGTTCTAAAACCTTTGCTTTTAAGTCCCAATCAGACTTGGCCAATGCTTCAAAAAGCATTAACGCAAAAAGCGACGACCAATGCGATGATACGAACCACTTTTGCCGTCACCATGGCGCAAGGCAGTGCTCAGGCTAATGTATTACCTGAGAAGGCATCTATAGTAGTGAACTGTAGAATTTTGCCTGGTGACACGGTAGAAACAACCCTCGAGTATATTCGTAGCCTCGTCAGTAAGGAGATTGAAGTTGGAAAAATATCGGGCAAAGATCCTTCCCCGGTTTCTCCAATCAATACACCTCTGTTTGGACTGATTCGTGAACTGGCAAAAGAAATAACCCCCAATGCGTTAGTCACACCCTATTTAGTGATGGGGGGAACAGATTCTGCTAAGTTTTATCCAATTTGCGAAGCGGTTTATCGCTTCTCCCCGTTCTATTTCGATGAAAAAACGATGACCGGCGTGCACTCTGTGAATGAGAAATTGAAGGTCGATGGATTTCGAGCAGCGATAGATTTCTATAAGAATCTGACGATCCGCTATAAAGATACATACCTTCAGTAAAGAGAATTCTGTAGTTGATTTGTTCTTTTTCTTTTTGCGATGTTGTGTTATACTTATAAAGAAGAAACGGAAGGGGGAGATGGGATTTGGCTTATTTAGCATTATATCGACAACACCGCCCCAAAAAGCTTGATGAAATCGTGGAACAATCCCATATCGTAAGAGCACTCTCCAACGCGATTACAGAACAACGGCTGAGCCATTCTTACTTGTTTGCCGGGCCTCGTGGAACGGGAAAAACCTCCGTTGCACGAATTTTGGCACGTTCTTTGAATTGTGAACAGGGTCCTACTTTACAACCTTGTGGAGTTTGCGCCTCTTGTAAAAGCATCGACCAAGGTACTTCCATGGATGTACGAGAAATCGACGCTGCCTCCAATCGCAACATCGATGATATTCGTAACATCCGTCAGAATATGCAATACATGGCAGAATCACGGTATAAGATCTATATAATCGATGAAGTACATATGCTAAATGACTATGCTTTCAATGCCTTCCTCAAGACCTTGGAAGAACCTCCACCAAACACTTTGTTTATCTTAGCTACAACAGAGGCGCATAAGATTCCGCTGACCATCTTATCTCGCTGTCAACGTTATGATTTTCGCAGGATTAGCACAAAGGGAATTATGAGCCAGATTCAGAAGATATCAAAACAAGAGAGCTTAGAAATTAGCGCAGAAGCACTAAAAACAATCTCTGGACGTGCAGAAGGATGTATGAGAGATGCGTTATCCCTATTGGATCAATGCTTATCTTTCGCAGGGAATCATATAGAGTTGGACGATGTTCTAGCTGTCTTAGGGTCTGTCGATCAGAAAACTCTGATTTGTAGCATAGAGGCCATGATATACGGTGATATTCCAAAGTTATTACAACTGTTGGATCTTATTGAAGCAGAGGGCAAGGATTTAGTTCAGTTTCTACGGGATTTACTGCTACAATTGAAGGAATGGTTGACCGAAAAACCACCGATCGATACATTGCTTCCGGAACAAATCGTGGAGTTGCTTCAGGTTCTGTCCACTACGGAATGGGAAATGAAGCAGTCAACTCAACCAAGATTGTCATTGGAATTGGCTATGTTCCGAGCAGGAGATCAATATCGTGCCGGAGATCGACTAAGTGTCCTAGAATCAAAAATCCGTGCATTAGAAGCTTTGAGTAAAATCTCTAATTCTACGGAAGACCCTTCGCCGGTAGATCAGGGAAATCCAAAACAGGCAGTAATGTCCGTTGAGGTGAAATCACCTGAAGTCAGAAAGCCCGAACAAGTGGAACAGGTTGTACCCATATCCAAAGAATCGGATCCTGCAAAAGAAGAAGAAAAATCGGCAAAACCACTTAGGAATGATGAGATTCGGATGGAGACTTGGGATCAGATTTTGATGCAGGTCTTTCGAGAAAAAATCTCAGCACATGCCATCTTAAAGCAAGGGAAGGTTTATCGGCGGAATGGAAACACGCTAGAAGTCCTCTTTCAAAATGATTTTCACAAGAAGATTATGGAAAAAGAAGATAATAAACAA
>CALCNS010000182.1 GCA_937897315.1 uncultured Bacillota bacterium | reverse complement strand
CGGACTTCCATGTGATATGTTTCAACTCAACACCTCCCAAGGTGTATGGTATTCCACAAAAATTCATTAATTCCTTCTTAATTTTTATTATATATTTATTTGAAAACAAATAAAAACCGCTTTGCTAAAGCGGTTTCATTGTAATTTCCGGAGGATTCACTTCATCAGTCATCATCCAGGTCTTGTCGGGCAATAAAGATCTACAGAAGCGAGGTACCTCCAGTAGAAAGGTCAATCCATCATAAAGGGCTCCTTTTACTTCTCTTTGGTTGACTTGGCGGTCTACCTCTATAAAACCAACCTTTTCCGCTAGGCGAATCATCGGGAGATTGCCGGACCAGGTTTGAGTATAAATCTTTTCATGACCCTCCGAGAGCAAATACTGCAAGAACATTTGGTAGGCCAAGCGACCAAAGCCGCGATTACGGAATACCGGATTCGGTATATCGATGCCAATAGCAGGGTGTTCATCCGGCATACGATAAGAAGTCACCCAGCCGATATGCTCTCCTTGTGTCGTTTCCATTTGGAAGCGATGCCGGGTGCCCGTGGTTGTTGCAGCTACGCGTTTCCCATAGAACTGCCTCACCGCTTCTACATCAATATCATCGGAGGCTTCCCAAGGAGCGTCCCAGTTCATCCACTCGGTGTCTATGGTATACCAACGAACAAAATCCTCTACATCACGGCTTTCTATATCTCGTAAGACCAATCGCGCGGACCATAGTTTTAACATGCGGAACCTCCTTTCTGAAACTCAATCGATCTTTTTTATTCTACTCCTACTTTCTCAAGTTGACAAGAAAAGCTTTACAAATATGTGATACAAATCTCTTTTCCTTTATAGAAAATCATGATATAATCAAAGTAAGACAAAAGCCATGAGGGCTTTTCGAAACAATAAAGGAGCGATGAATGATGATTACGAAAGACATTGGCATCACCGAACTAGTGCAGAAATATCCTGCAGCAGCCATGGTTCTGATGCAATCCGGTATGGGTTGACTTGGTTGTGCTGCGGCTCAGTTTGAGACGTTAGAACAAGGTTGTATGGCTCATGGTATCGATGTAAACGCATTGGTGAAGAACCTCAATGCAGCATTGGGTCTAAAGTAAGACAAGAAAATGGGAGTGGCGTTTTGCCACTCCCATTATTTTTTTAAGATTACTGAACCAAGTAGGCTTCCAGCAACTTGAAGGTATTGTTTAGCCCATCGATATGCGTTCTCTCATAACCGTGAGAAGCATACACTCCTGGGCCAATCAGCCCATGTCGGACATCGTAACCGGCACGAAGAGAGACTTCCACGTCGGAGCCATATTGCGGATACACATCAAGAGCATAATCCACACCGGCCTTTTTAGCCGCAGCAATCAGTTCGTTGGTCAAATCATAATGATAAACACCGCCTGAATCCTTCGGGCAAATGGACACCATACGCTCTGTACACTTTAAGCCTTGGCCAACGCAACCCATATCTACAGCAATTATGTCTTCGATGCACTCGGGAATACCGGTTGCTCCGCCGTGACCAATCTCTTCAAACATGGTGAAACTCAACCACACATTGCGTTTGGGAGTGATTTTCTCTTCTACAAAATACTTTGCTAAGGCCAATAATACAGCAGAAGACGCTTTATCATCGAGGAATCGGCTCTTGATGTACCCTTTCGAGGTGACCATAAAGCGCGGATGTACGGCAATAAAGTCTCCGTTTTGAATGCCTAACTTTTCGGTATCGGCAGCAGAGGTAACAAACTCATCCAATAAAACCTCAATGTTTTCCTTAAAATTGCGCGGGTTATTGACATTGGGATTTACGTGTACCGAGGCATTCGCCACTTGCAAGGTACCTTCATACTCGCGACCATCGCGGGTAATCACCGTTACGGTTTCGGTTTCGGTATTGTTCGGATTCAAACCACCTACGTTATTGAGCATGAGTGCTCCGTTGCTCTTTATGGAAGCGACAACGCCCCCTAAGGTATCGACATGACCGAAGAGCATGACGGGAGAACCTACCCCACCCAAATCAACGGTAACACCACCTTTGCGAAGCAAATTGGGAGTATACCCCATGGACTTCAATTCATCGGACAGAAATTGAGTGATTTCTTTGCTATATCCGGAAGGACTTTTTACAGCCAACAATCGTTCCAGAACATCCAGCATATAATCGGTGTATTTTTGATTCATCATCGATCCTCCTCCAAATTTCATTCTACAACATTGTAGCATTTTGAAAGCGCAAAGTAAAGAAATCCCAGGAAGAAAAGCTTCTATCTCATAACAATGAAGGAATCGCACCTATCTGTGCCAAAATGAGATAGAGACGAGCCCAACATCATGTGGGTTCAAAGGAGGGCTTATGAGACAAGAACAAGAAAAGCGATTTGCGGTCTTAATCGATGCAGAAAACATATCGGATAAATACATCAAAACGATTATGGATGAAGCCGCCAACTTAGGAGTTGCTACCTACAAACGGATTTATGGCGACTGGACCAACACACAATTGAATTCATGGAAAACCGTGCTCTTGGAAAATTCCATTGTACCCATCCAACAATATAGTTATACCTTCGGTAAAAATGCGACCGACTCTGCTTTAATTATTGACGCCATGGATATTTTATATTCGGGCAACGTAGAAGGGTTTTGCATCATTTCTTCCGATAGTGATTTCACCAAATTGGCTTCTCGGCTCAGAGAGACCGGCATGACTGTAGTCGGTATGGGAGAACGGAAAACTCCAAAGCCCTTTATCGCTGCTTGTAATCAGTTCAAGTACCTCGATGTTCTATATACCGACCCGCAGAAAATCAGTAAAACCGACCTACCCGGAATAACAAAACCGCTCACTCCACCCGTTAGAGAAGAGTATAGTGAAGGTCAAACCAACCTCGATGCCATCAAGAAAACGCTGCTGGCCTTAGCGGAAGAAAGCAGCGATGAAGATGGATGGTTATTTATCGGTGATGTGGGCAACCAATTGGCCAAAAGATTTCCCGACTTTGATGTGCGAAATTTCGGCTACAAAAAGCTGACACCTTTTCTAAAGTCCTTGAAATTATTCGAGATTCGCGCCGTACCGGCCGGAGAAGGCAGAAATATTAAGCTGATTTACATACGCATCAAAGTGGCCAATTAATCTATTCTTGTATCGCTCCCCGCCGCAAATGCATAGCAAAAAGAAGCGGAATGAGCCCCTGTAAGTATGGAAGGAATTCTTTCCTCTCCATGAGTTGCTCGATCTCGGACAAAGTTGCCCAGCGCACCGCCTGCACTTCTTCTGGCTGAAGATGCAACTGCTGCAAATCAACCTCTTTTTGAATCAGGTAAATATCATCAAAACCACGATCGAAATGAACGGTCAAGAAGGGTCGTTCTTCGCTTATATCCAGAGTCAGCCCGAGCTCCTCTCTGGTCTCTCTTTCGGCTGCCGATGAGCTGTTTTCGCCCTGACAAGCACTACCGCCCACACTAACATCCCATAGATTTGGCCAGCCCTGTTTGTCTTTCTGGCGTTGTTGAATCAACATTTCCCCACGTGAGTTGAAAATACAGACGTGCACCACTAAATGATAACACCCCTTGGGCATGGGTTCTCCCCGTACTCCGGTATTGCCTGTAAGGGTTCGGTCCGCTCGATAGTAATCCCAGATTTCCATGTGAACACCTCAAACTTCATCAGAATAGTTCCCTTCCTAACTTGAAGGGTTTCAACGTCAAACTGTATAAACTCTATAATAGAATGAAAAAAAAGAATTGAAAGAAGGGTTTTCATGTCTCATATTGCTTGGATTGGAACCGGTGTCATGGGGACTTCCATGGCCACGAACCTCAGTAAACAAGGACATAGCATCACATTGTTTAATCGCACTCCCGAGAAAGCAAATATAGCCGCTGCCGCTTGCCATGGAACCGCTTGCACCACCATAGCGGAAGCTGTAAAAAATGCCGATATCATCTTTACCATTGTTGGATATCCCAAAGACGTGGAAGAGGTCATGTTGGGCAAAGGTGGTATTTTTGATTCCGCCAAACCCGGTGCTTTAATCATCGATATGACCACTTCTCTCCCCTCTTTAGCAGCCAAGCTACACACTTTGGGAAAAGAGCGGGGGTTACGAGTCATGGATGCACCTGTCTCCGGTGGTGACTCCGGTGCCAAGAAGGGCACTTTGTCCATCATGGTGGGTGGCGATGCCATGGACTTCGATGAAGCCAAACCTTTGTTTGCCGCTATGGGTACCAACATCGTTCACATGGGTCCCGCCGGTAACGGTCAACATACCAAAGCCGCAAACCAGATTGCCGTAGCCGGTGCGACAGCCGCGATGACTGAGGCCTTGGTTTACGCAAACCGTGTTGGATTAGACCCGGAGCAGATGTTGGCTGCCATTGGGGCAGGTGCTGCCGGAAGTTGGCAGTTACAAAACATGGCGCCCCGTGTCTTGCGTGAAGATTTCGGACCCGGTTTCTTTGTCAAACACTTTATTAAGGATATGCGAATTGTTAATCAAGAAATGAACGAGAGAGACACCTACTTAAAAATGCTAAATACCGTTCTTTCTTTGTATGAAGAGATGGCACAGCAAGGTCATGAAAACGATGGTACGCAAGCCTTGATTAAGCTGTATCAAAAAGAGGAATAACTCTTCTACGATAGAAGCCATAGAGTAGCCGGAAAGCGTTTGCTTTCCGGCTTTCATTTTTTGTTAATAGCTTACGAGACCAAACGTTTCTAGCATATCTAAATAAGCTGCCACATGTGCTACTTCGCAGGAAGCACTTTGCAAACGCACTTTTCTGGCGATTTCCCAGATAGAATCTTCGCCATTGATATGAAATTGGATTAACGCCTCTAGTCGATGTGCGCCCGCCAGTTGAGCACGAACCGTTTTCACATAATGCAAATATGCTTTTTTATTTCTCGGGCTGAGTCCCATATAATCATCCGGCTTATTGACCGGTGTGACATACAAGCGTTTGGGTACCTTGGCATATGTCCGAGGAACAATCCCTGGTTCCACTTCGGGGAGCTGCCAAGCTTGTACCAATAGACGCATTTGCTTGATCAACCGGGCGTTCTCTGCTTTCACAAGAACTTTTACTTCTTTGGCTTGTTCTCCTGCAAAGTATCGGAGCAGTGTGTTGTGATTGGCTTGAGTGCTATTTTGCCATTCCACCACTCTTTGGGTCAAATCTTGCAGCGACCATTGGCAGCGAAGTACTTTCAAGTACCCTTCTTGCATTTTCTCTATGGTGCGTTGTGAACTTCGGTGCAAAATCTCTATTGCTTGTTCCACTGTTAAATTGGCTAGTACCGAAACAAAGATAGCAGCAAAACTCGCCGACTTGTGTAAGACAGCTGGGTCAACCACATCAATGGAATCCCCGCTGGTATGGTAATTGACATCCGGCCACTGCCCCAACATGAGCATGGGCATGTTTACAGTCGGGTCACTAAAAATATAATGATCACTTCCTGGATCAAAAGCGGAAGTGGTGCTGTTGAAACCAGAAACCGTGTCGACACCGGAATGAGCCGGTAACATGTTTCGCACTTCATCCATGACTAAGGTCGCCAAACTCATAATAAATGAGGGTGTTGCATCGGGTAAGTCACTGATTGTAATCGGTCCATAACCGGCCGATTGACGACCACCCACCATGTCGAGGTTTAGTCCAGCCAGAATACGCTTCCATTGTCCTTGTCGGTGCTTTAACCAGGCGTAAGTTCCTGAAAATTCCGGCACAAACAGAACTCGTAAGGTACGCTGAAAGCGAGGCAAATCTCCTGAATCCTGCAACCGTTTGATGACCCGTAATACCTCCATGGCACAAGCCACTCCGCTGGCATTGTCATTGGCAGAAGTGCGGGGATGACACAAATGAGC
>CALCNS010000181.1 GCA_937897315.1 uncultured Bacillota bacterium | reverse complement strand
CATCGGGCTTTCTCATGGCATCCATGAGTTTTTCTCCGGCAATTTTCGTGGCGTTACCGCTCATGAAATGGGTTCTGCTGGCACCCGACATACCGCTATCCGGACAGATCTTCGTATCGTTTTGGATCAGACGTATTTGGTCCGGCTTTACCTTCAATGGTTTTAACGCTTCAAGAGTCAGCATTAAAGAGCCGATGTCTCCGCCCTGTCCCAAGTTTTGGTAGGTATCATACTTGTAGAACATACCATTTGGAGCAATCTCAAGGGCTACTGTCGCTTTATCGGTACCACCTTCTGTTACGTTAAAACCACCCCATGAAAGGCCGACTCCTCGACGTTTTTCAGGTGTTGTCGCAGCTTTCGCTTCGGCTACAGCTCGATCGTAATGAGGTTTCATGGTTTCCATGATTTTTTCCATGGGGTATTGACGGAACGGATAGCTATTGATATTGGTTTCGCCTTCTCTGGCAATGTTTCTCCAACGGAACTCAAACGGATCGATACCTGCTTTTTCAGCAAGCAGATCCATCATGGCCTCGCCCATTGTATATGCTTGTGGTGAGCCATAAGCACGATATGCAGTACCATAGTTATGGTTGGTATTGGCAATTCTTGATAATCCGGCTACATTGGGAATGCTATAAGGGAAGAAAGCAAATCGTGCCGGTTTGGTGATTAAGTCGTCTCCACCCCAAGAATAAGCACCATGGTCGTATCCAAAATCAAACTCTGCTGCTGTGATTTTCCCGGCAGCATCGCAAGCCAAACGAGCGTTGGAATAAGAGGGGCAGCGTTTCCCGCTGTAATGATGATGCTCTTCATAGGTCATGGAAAGTGCAACCGGCATTTTGGTGACAACGGCGGCAGCACCGGCTAAGACCAAATCCCCGGCATTCGTGGACCAGCCAAATGAACCACCGGTAGGGTTCATAATGATGCGCATTTTGGCTTTGGGAACGCCCAAAGAGTCACCAATACGACCTAAGGAGGAATAAACACCCTGGGATTTGCATTGGAAGGTTAAATTATCCTCTTCATCAAAGTAAGCCTGAATGGTATCGCCTTCAACAGAAAGATGGGGTTCGCGGGTAGAGTGGAAACTTCCCTCCACACTATAAACAGAATCATCAATGACTTCTGCTACTTTGTTGGGATCTTCCAACCCTACACCTTTCAGAGTGGGCTGAACACAGAAAATATTGGGGGTATCTTCGTGAATGCGTATGGCATCGGGCATAACGGCTTCCAAATAACTCAAGTATTCAGGAAGTTGTTCGATTTCTACTTTTACCTTTTCTGCAGCAGCACGGGCATGATCTTTGGTGTCCGCCACCACAACGGCAACAGCATCGCCATAACGATAAATTCGATCTTCACATAACACTTTGCGGCTAGGTACCATAACCGTGGTTCTTTCGTGGAATTGACCTTCCGCCATCACATTGGTGCCGCCGGCTTCTTTCAATTCTTTATGAGTCACGATTTTGACGACTCCGGGCATTTGGGAAGCTTCTTCTGTATCTATTTTTAGTATTTTAGCGTGATGCGCCACACGGGGTTGTACCATAACGGCATGTAAGGATTCCGCAGGCATTTTTAATTCCTGATCATCACCATAATCGGCAGTACCGGTTACCTTAGCCAAAGCATTGGGGCGAACAAGAGGTTTGCCGTAGTATTCGTTGTCTTCCGGCAATTGGAAGGTAATCTCATCGATGGTAGCTTCACCGCGAACGACTTTGGCAGCGGCCATGACCGCGTCGACGATTTGCTTATACCCGGTGCAACGGCAAATATTGCGATGCTTTTGGAACCATTGACGTACTTCGTTACGGGAGGGATTGTTGTTCTTTTCTAAGAGAGCATAAGCAGCGACAATGAATCCTGGGGAACAAAAACCACATTGGACTGCACCGCAATTCATGAATGCTACTTGCAAGGGGTGCTGATAGGTAGGGGTACCGATTCCTTCAATGGTGATAATTTTGCTGTATTCTTTGACCGTTTTGATTTTTCGCACACAAGAACGAATGACTTCCCCATCGAGAATCACAGAGCAGGAGCCGCAAACCCCAGTTCCGCATCCGATTTTGGTGCCTGTTAGACCGATACGCCGCAAAACATCGGCTAAAGAATCCTTTTCCGGATTGCAGATAAAAATACGGTTGACGCCATTGATGTTGAGCCACATTTTCCGTAACTTCATGTTTCTACCTCCATTTTTTAATTATGCCAACAAAGAGACTCTATCATTTTAATTCTATGGGATTTTATGACGGGTTTCTACTTCGAAAATCGTGTCGGACTTTGCAGATAATTGGGTCATCGTTGATCTCCAGACCCAAAAAGCGAGATAATTCAACCGCCTGTAGTGAGGTAACCATCGCACCTCGCAATTCGGGTCCCGCTAAACGTATCCCATTTAACTGGCAATCCCGTAAATCCACTCCTTTTAGGGAAGTGTGCAGAAACTCGCATGATGTCAAATCGGTTTTATCGAACTGAACCTGCTTCCATTTACAATCGCTGAAAGAACTATTGGTCACAGAACACTGTTTGAAATGTATTTTATCGAAGTCACCGCCAGATAAACTACAGTATTCCCCAGAGATCTCTTCAAACAATACATGACGCCAGAGTGCCGCACTGAAGACACTACCCATAAATTTACATTGGCGAAACTCGACTCGTTCATACCGACATTCTGTCCACATTACATTTGAAAAATCGCAGTGTTCGAAGACCACGTGACGAAAAGAAGCTTTATGTAATTGAGACAAAGAGAAATCACATTTACGAAACAGGCAAGCCTGTACCGAAATGGGGGTATAAAGTCTGATTGGCCACTTCTCTTGAAGGAACAGGGAGTTCTCCACCAACTCGTCATCACGCTGATAGCGTTCCAAAGACTCACTCAAGGTGAATACGGTGCGAAGATCCGTAGGTAACGAAGGTTTTAAGATACTCAACGAGAACCATCCTTTCGCGGATATTCGGTGCAAAGGAGGTGTCGTGGAGGCTCATCCTCTTCAATTGTGGGGAAACGTCCAATGGGTTCCAGAAAACAATTGTCATTGTGATCATCGTTCACCATGGAGACTTCACCAATGAGAACAGGTCCATGACCGGCTTTGGCCCAAAAAGCATGATAACAACGTGCTGGCAGGGTAATGCTTTCCCCCGGTAATAGTTCCAAAATCGTGCCTGCAGCAACCTCATATCGACGACCATCCTGCTGAACCGACACCGGTTGGGTTGATAAGCCATCTTGGGCATCGGCCGAATACAATTGCATCATCAGGATTCCCCCATTGCGGTGGATGATGTCTTCGCATTTATGCCAGTGGAAATGCATGGGACACACTTGATTTTCCTGGCTGATGAGTATTTTTTCTGCATAAGGTTTCGAGTAAACCAAAGAATTCCTTATGCCATTGCGCAAGGTGATGAGGGTTAAACCAATCTCCTCGAACCGGTTTAATCCATAATCGGTAATATCCCAACCCAACATGCAATCCCGAATCTCGTCGTATTCTTTGCTCTTTTGCAGCCAGTCTGCAGGAGTGAAGAAAGCAAAGGGTGGCAGTTGAATACAGTACTCTTGACACAGTGCTAGAGCTTGGTCAATAGACCGATTGATTTCAGAGCGTTTCATGCGAGGTCCTTTCCGGTTGTTTCTAACCATTCATCTATATTCGTGAAACGAGTGGGTTCTTTTAAAGATAGAGTTTGTTGAGCCAAGTGAATTTCATCCGCCGAAGCCATAGCCGGTATTGCACCAAATCGGCTACAACAGAGAGCACCTGCCGCGTTTGCGTAACGTAAGATGGTATGTAATTCGTTCATATGGAACGAAATCACCGGCCGGTCGTCTTTCCATAATAAGCCGAGCACACAGCCGAAAAAGGCATCCCCAGCACCGGTTGTGTCCACAACAGGAACGCTAAATGCCGGATGATATACCGTGTTTCCCATATAAGACGCTACACTACCGTCTGGACCGAAGGTTAAAAAAACCAAAGAGGGTCCCATGGCATGCACTTCGCTCAAGCCTTGTCTCAGAGATTTGCCGGGAAAAAGCCAGAGTAGTTCTTCCTCACTCACTTTTACTACATTTGCTTGGTAAAAGCCCCAGAGGATTCGTCTCCGGCATTCCTCTTCTGGTAAGTGAGACCACAATAAAGGTCGAAGGTTTGGGTCGTATGAGACCAATTTATGAGCAGAACGCACCCTCTTCAGAGCCATTTCTGTGGCTTCTTTTGCGGGAGAATGGGTAAGTGACAAAGAACCAAAATGAAACAACTGGCATGATTCAAGATAAATAGGGTCCATATCCTGAGGAGCTAACTGAGTATCTGCCCCAGGATTTCGAAAAAAGGTAAAAGAACGTTCTCCTTGTGCATTCAAGTGAACAAAAGCGAGGGTCGTGGGTATATGAGGGCAACGACTCAATCCATGAGTGGATACGCCGTATTGTTTTAAGGTGTCTGCCAATACATCACCAAAGTAGTCTGAACCAATTTTACCAATAAAACCGGTGCTCCGGTGCATAAAACTGGCGGCGATGAGAACATTCACCGGAGCACCGCCTGGATTTGCTTGGTATTGTTGGTTGGACAAAGCGGTAAAGTCTATAAGAAACTCTCCGAGGGCAAGGATATCTAGCATGGTTAGCACCTCCTTGAGAGAAGGATTCTTTCCTGAATCGAATAATTCCTTGTTCGAATTGTCGGAAAACAAAGAACCGTTCTTCTTTACGACGAACGGGTTCTTTACCCATTCGACACAAGGAAAAAATCGATGAAAAGGCGAATTGAAAGCAAAAGAATCGATAGCCGATAGAAAGGAATTTCCTATGAGCGAATACGGCAGATTGTTCAAGGCAGTTCGTGGGGTGGTTCGTTGGTTCACCCCCCAGTATCGAATCCGTACAGATCATGATCTTCCTACTCCCAGTGTTATGCTATGTCGTCACAATAATTTGACCGGTCCTCGGATTGTTATGACATGGCTACCCCATGCGGTGCGCACGTGGGTCTTTCACGTTTTCATGGATCGAGTGACTTGTTATCGTCACTATTTTGGCTATACTTTTACACAACGATTTCGCTGGTCTACTTGGAAGGCAGCAATAGCCGCTAAGATGTTGACTCCATTTGTGGTGAATGTCTTAGATTCCATGCGGGCGATTCCTGTGTATCGCAACTCCATGGAATCCTTCAAAACCATCAAAGAGACGCTTAGGGCGCTGTTGTCCGGAGAGCAAGTCCTGATTTTTCCGGATGTAAATTATACCTCAACCGATAAAGAGGTCAGAAGTATATACGAAGGTTTTTTATATTTGGAGCGTTATTACTATAGTAAAACAGGCAAGCACTTGCCGTTTATTCCGATTTATCTGGATCATGATCGAAAAGAGATTATTTTTGGTGAAGCGATTTATTTTGCCGATGGTATCGATTTCTATGAACAAAAAGAAAGCATGCTGGATTTAATCGCACATAAGATTAATTCTCCTAATAATTAAAAGGCCAAAATAACGGCCGCTTCTACAACAGAGGCGGCCGTTTATTATTTAGAGGGAGAGTTTTCCCCAGTCTTTTAAATATTGTTCTTTGGTCAAAGGTGGTTTGAATTCGGAGCGAATGGTCAGTGCGTTTTCCGCTCCATTGGCCAATAAATCGACGACGGTCATCGCCATCATCTTAGCGGCAACCAAATACGCCAATTGAGGATTGGATACTTCGTAATTGGAGCTGTGGGCAACACCGGTGATGCCGCCAACAGTTGCATGAACGGTAGGAACCAAGTTCGAAACATCGTTGGCATCTGTGGTAAAACCATGTCCGGGGGCAATGTTCTCTTCCCCAACCAAAGTGACGAAGTTTTCATGTACCAATTTCTTTAGAGTTGGTTGTTCAAAGGCAAACATATAACCGGGAATATCGTAGATACGGACTTCGGCCCCCAAAGCGTCCGCACCCGCTTTTAGTGCACGATTGACTTTGAAGCTGGCATCTTCAATGGCGGGGAGATTTCGACCGCGAACAAAGGTTTCAATACGAACATCTGCCGGGACCACGTTGACTAGATTTCCACCTTTCGTAATAATGGGATGTACACGAATCCCATCTTCATCTTTAAACGTATCCCGAACAGCGTCTACAGCAACTAAGCCCACTTTGGCTGCGTTGAGGGCGTTGACTCCCTGTGAAGGACTTGCAGCATGCGATTCTTGGCCTTTATAATGGATGATTTTGGCGACAAAGCCCATCCCACCCGCTCCGCCTGCCGTCACTTTATCACCCCCGGTGGAGTGTTGCATGACCATGGCGTCGACATCGTCAAAATGACCTAAGCGAATAAATTCCTGTTTCCCACCCAAGAAGGCAATTTTACCGTCTTTGATGAGCTGATTCCGAAATTCTAGTTCAACCGGCTCCTCTGAAGGAACTGCCATGAATGCAACATCGCCCGATAATTCTGACATCACGCCAGAACGAACCAAACCAATGGCCGCACCCAATAAAGAAGCCGTTTGAACATGATGCCCACAGGAATGAGCAGCTCCTGTTTTGGGGTCTGCACAACGATGACCGGGAGCAACAATTGCGTCCAATTCACCCATTAGGGCTACTTTGGCGTGCTTTTCCTTGCCTTTGGCTGTGGCGATGACTCCGGTAATGGCGACTTCATCTTGATATGGAAGGTTCAATTCGTCGAATACCTGTTTCACTTTGGTGGCAGTCTTAAACTCTTTATAACCGAGTTCAGGTTCGGCAAAAATGGATTCACCGATACCGATAATTTTTTCTGCATTGGCATCAATGGCGGCGCAGACTTTCTCTTTCAGCAATTTTACATCCACAAAATATCATCCTTTCAATATTTTTGTACTCGTAATGTCAGTATAGCATGTTTATCCTTCCTTGCCAATATAAAAGCCCCCGAAAACTCGGGGGCAAAGCGATATTCGTTAGCGAAGCAAAAATGCAGAATAGCCGTTTGCAGAAAATTCTACGAACTCTGAGGTGCCAATTATGAAAGCCTGCAATTCGTAGATTTGATCTTTGATCGCTTCATAGGATTCAAATGAAAGGATTTGTTCGAAGACCAAGGTTTCATTAGGTGCTAATGTCGTCTGCGTCAGTGCCATGGTGAACAGCTTGTCGGCAGACCAGGTGTAAAGAATCTCTCCCTGACGATTCAGCAACTTGAAATCGTATTTCTGTCCGCTGTTGTGTTGAATTACTATCTCTTCTTGTGTATGGTTTTGCAGGAGAAGCCGCATATGTAATCCGTTTTCAGATTCTTTCAATTCGGCATGTACTTGTAAGTCTTGTTGCAAAGTGCGGATTTGGTTCATCAAACGAGATACCACAGTGACACCCTCTGCACGAGTTGCTGCTGCAAGTGGGTGCAGCAGGTTGTTACCCCGCCCTTGAATGAGTTTCAAAAGTTGGGCCTTCATGATATCATTTTTGTACTCGTCAGCAATACTGGCATCGTCATCAAACGGTGCCGGCATCATTAAAATGAGCGCATATTGCCCGCCGGTGCGATAATCAAGCGCCTTCAATATCCAATGCACCATTTCTTGGCGGCTAATGGATTGGTCCGGATGAAAGGAATCGGCGGATTCCAAAATACCGGAGACGACTAAATCATATAGTGGGCCTGCTCCGGGCGTATCGTTCGTCACATCACCAAAAAAATCTCGGATGTCGGTGGCGGCAAAATAATAAATCTGGATACCGAGTGCTTGGTGCAACAAGCGGGCAAATTCCATGCGGGTCATCGCATTGTTGCCAGAAAACAATGCATCTTTGGCAAAGATATCTGGGTAGCCATAAAGGGCGGCATCGTCTGCATACCATGTATCGACAAGGTCACGGTAATATGGCTTTGGCATTGCTTTCGTAATGGTCCCTCCTACTTCGGCCATAGCGGTCATCGGTATCATGCTGACCAATAAACTAAGTAACAGGAGTGTAATCAAATGTTTCATTTTCATATAGAAGCTCCTCATCTTTTGAATTCTACTATTATAGACGGAGCTTTCAGCTTTTTGGTTCCCTCGTTATTCTAAAACGCTGCGAGCGCGTTTTAAGCTCTCAATGATCGGCAAGTGTTGCGGACAAACGGTTTCGCAAGCACCACACTCCACGCAGAAACTGGCATCGTCCTGCTTTTCCACGAGCTCTCTGTACATTTTTCGGGCACGCTGAACGGATCCCGGGGTTGCAGAAGCGTGAACGTTCCAAGCGGCAAATACACCGGGAATATCAACCCCAGAGGGGCAGGGCATACAGTAGCCGCACGCGGTGCAACCAATGTTGATTTTAGAATGCCAAAAATCAGAAACTTCTTGTAGCAGCTGTTTTTCTTGTTCGGTCATGCATCCTGGTTGCATATCGTGAGCGGAACAAATTCTTAGGTTGTCTTTTACGTGTTCCATGGTGCTCATTCCCGACAAAACCGTGGAAACCTCGGGTCGATCTGCTAAAAAGCGCAAAGCCCATTCCACCGGAGTGCGTTGGACAGCGGCTTTCGTTAACATGTCGCGAATATCCTCCGGCAAATTGGCCAAACGTCCCCCTTGTAGCGGTTCCATTATAATGACGCCAAGGCCTTTGGCTGCCGCAGCTTGAAGACCCTTTAAACCGGCCTGATGTTCGGTATCCAAGTAGTTCAATTGAATTTGACAAAAGTCCCAATCGTAGCTATTGAGAATGTCCTCAAAAACCTCGTAATCATCATGGAAACTAAAACCATAGTATTTGATTTTGCCGGCTTTTTTGGCAGCTTCGGCGCGTTCCCACACCTTATGTTCTTTCGCAACGCTCCAAAGTTCCTTATCCAGAGTGTGTTGTAGGTAGAAATCGATACAGGGAACTTGTAATTTTTGAAGTTGTTCCTCGAGCAATTCGTCCCAATGATCTGCCGATTTTAACAAGTAGGTGGGGTTCTTGGTGGCAAGCATGACTTTTTCACGATAACCATCGAGCAAGGCTTTTCCGGTAACCAGTTCTGATTGTCCACCGTGATATCCGTAAGCGGTGTCTACATAATTTACACCTTGGTCAATGGCTTGGCGAATCATACGGATGGCTTCCGGTTCGTTAATTTGTTTGTTGTCACCATGGAGTATAGGCAAGCGCATGGTTCCAAAACCCAATAAAGAAGGTTTAAAATCAATTTTCCCAAAATGACGATACTGCATATAGTGTCACTTCCTTTCCTTAATTACTATAATATTCGTTCTACTCGGGAAAAAACCCTTCGTACAGCGAAAAAGCCACTCCTTTAAACAGAATGGCTTTTCTTCACTCTATTATTATAGCATAGAAAAAATTTATCTACAAGACTTTCTCTTGTTTCAATCTGGTGTATAATATAAAGTACGGCTTCTTTCGCGCCAAAAAAACTAAAAAGCAATCAACAATGCACCGGGAGCGGCATAGGTTCCTATGACTGGGCCAATTTGAGAATAAATGATCTCTGTGGGGTTTAGTTCTTCTCGAATCATTTGCACAAGGGCTTGCATACGCTCTTCGCTATCGCCGTGGGCGATACCAATACGCGGAGGACGGGCGCTGCCGTATTTTTCTTTCATGGCATTGACTAAATATCTTAAAGCGCGACTCTCGCTACGTGCTTTTTCAATCACTTTGACATAACCATCGTAGTCTACATGCACAATAGGTTTTATCGAAAGCATGTTGGCGGCAAAATAAGATAATCGAGACACTCGACCGCCCTTCACCGCATATTCCAGTGTGTCTAGAGCCACCATCACTTTTAACTGTTGCCGGTAATTCTGTAATTCCAAGAGAATTTCCGGGATACTGAATTCCTTCTCAATCAATTCGGCAGCGTGAAGTATGAGTAGAGCAAATCCTAGGGAACCGGATAAGGTATCGAACAGAGTAACTCGACCCTCATACGCTTCTGAGGCAATGCGGAAAGCTTGAAGGGTACCGGAAAGCGAAGAAGATATAGTCATGCACAGCACATGATCGTATTCGTCCAAGCTATCGCGAATGAGTTTCTCGCAGATTCCCACAGAAGGTTGAGCTGTTTTCGGTAATTCCGTATGGGTTCTGCACCAGCGATAGAATTCATCGACACTTAAATCGAGCCCGTCCTGATAGCTATCCTTTCCCAATTGTACAAACAAAGGTGCAACCCCAATATTCCATTTTTGCACGAATTCTTGGGGTAGATCGCAAGTACTGTCTACTAAGATACGTATCCTCATCTTCATCTCTCCTTTGCCGAATCTCATTCTATTATATACAAGGATGTCTACTTTGCAAAGTGAAATCGCAAATTTTCTGAAAGGAAGAAATGTATGCGCCGATTGATGTTAACGGTTCTATTTCCTGCCAGTATTAGCCCAAATTTGGGTCAAGCTTTGGCGATTGCGCAGGGTCAAAAAAACATGACGGAAATCAACGGAGCAGAGGGGCTGCGATATTCAGCAACCTTTGCGATACCGGAGGAGTTGGAACCCTATCGCACCTTATGGTCGTTGGTTCGCAATTGGAAAGGCAGTCAGCATGTACTGGACGGAGTGGAAATCCCCTTCGATTCTGTGCAAGAGACCCTTGATTGTTTTCAAGAAGGGTTGCGCTTAGGTAATAAAGAGTGGTGTTATGGTGATACCACCGGTTCATCGGGTTTTGCTCCCTTGTTTCCATGCCGATTTATACCCATTTCTGAGGCAAATCACCTCGGATGGTTCCAGTTTGGCAGTATGAATAAAGACAAAATCTTTATTGTGGACAAGATTAAACTACGCCAGCGAATCAATTATTACTTAGAAAAAAGCAATGCCCGCTTTTGTCCTCTTTTGGACGGCTCGGCGATTGATGATATCATACGTCAACTACCCAATCGCATTGACCCTCAGAAAGACGAATCTTGGGTGTATAAACAAGGATGGGTTAAAGGTCGTTTTCAAATCATAGGGGTCGAAAAAAAACAATCGGGTTCTCGAAGTGCACCACCATCAAAACCGGTGAGAAGCGAGACCTCAGAGAAAGTTGCAAACGCACTTCCCTCCGGGAGCACATTAGACAGAGATATCCCTCCCGTGCGATATCATCAAATCGGGGGTCTTGATTCGGTCATTGCTCAAGTGCGTGAAAGTGTAGAGTTGCCCTTAAAGATGCCACAGTTGTTTACTCATATGGGTATTACACCCCATCGAGGAATCCTTCTCTATGGTCCGCCGGGTACAGGAAAAACGCTCATTGCGAAAGCGTTGGCCAATGAATGTCAAGCGCATTTCATTTTTATCAATGGGCCGGAACTCATCTCCAAGTGACACGGTGAAACCGAATCCAATTTACGAAAAATCTTTGAAGAAGCAAAAGCTAAGGCCCCGTCTGTTATTTTATTCGATGAGGTAGATGCGCTCACACCGAACAGAGACCAAGTAACACTGAACTATGAAGCGGTGGCCGTTTCTCAGCTGTTATCTCTCATGGATGGTTTGATCGATCGCGGCAATGTTGTCGTCGTCGGTACGACCAACCGACCACAAAGCGTCGACACTGCTTTGAAACGTCCTGGACGGTTAGACCTACATTTGGAAGTGGGGTATCCAGACTTAGAAGGACGTCTGGACATCTTACGCATTCACACGGCTGCGATGCCCTTGGAAAGAAATGTGGATTTAGCCAGATTGGCAGAGTTAACTCCACAATACAGCGGAGCTGATCTTGCAGCACTTTGCCGAGAAGCGGGGTTGCTCTGTATACGAGAGAAAATTACGATTTCCATGTCAGACGGCGTACCGGAGATTAGTCCAGAAGAGATTGCTGCTTTAAGGGTCAGTCAAGAGCACTTTTTACAAGCCCTGAACAACCGAAACCGTTAAATACCTTGTATTGCAAACTATTATTTGATATAATGAGCAAAGATTTAAAAGGATGGGGAGTCTTAATTTTATGCTGACATGGAAGAAGCCGAGTCTTTCTGACAAAGCCTTATTCGAATCGTTTTTATGTTTTGACGAACGTGAAAGCTATGAAACCTCTTTTGCTACCCAATACATCTGGCGGAATTACACTGCTCTGGAGTTTGCGGTTCATGATCATATGTTGATTATGATCAACCACAAAAAGGGACGCGGGTCATATTATCAGATGCCTTGTGGTTATAAGAAAGAAAACATACCTCAAATCATTGAGTATTTACAACAGCAACGACCTACTGATTATTTATTTGGTGAAGTCGATGAGTATTTTGCCCTTGATGTCAAAGAACAAATGGGGGATCGGGTTGAACTTATCACAGATCGTGCAGATGACGAATATATTTACTCGGTTGAAGAACTCATACAACTGGCCGGGCGGCGTTTTCACAACAAACGCAATCATTGGAATGCATTTCAACGGCTGTATTCGTTCGAAACCAAAAGTATCGATTCTCAAGAAGTACACGATCAGTGTTTGGCATTGTTACGAGAATGGTTTTGTAACAAAGGATTATGTGACGAAGAGCTCCAAGCAGAGCAGGCAGCCATTAGCGAAACCTTAAACAATTTAAAGGCTCTGCGTCTGGAAAGTATGGCCCTTTATGTCGATAACAAGGTGGTCGGGTTCACCATTGGTGAACGATTAACCCCCAAAATGGCGATTATTCATTTTGAAAAAGCCGACGCGTCCATAAGAGGGGCCTATAATTACTTGAACCAACATTTTTTGGAAACGCATTTCTCCGATATGGAGTTTGTCAATCGTCAGGAAGATGCAGGGGATCCCGGATTGCGAAAAGCGAAGACGGATTACAACCCCATCAAAATGCTCAAGAAGTATTATATACGCTGGAAACAATAAAACGGAGGTGGCCTCATGGTGGAGAGTCCAGTTTATTTGCGCGCTTTGGCAACCAAAGATTTTCCTGCAATATCCTCTTGGCTTCAAGACACGGAGTTTCTATCCACCTATGATTATGTACCTCCAAAAGCCATGTCATTACTCGATGTGGTATCTATATGGATGCGGTACTTAAGCAGCGAAGAGGTTGTCGTTTTTGCCTTATGTGAGAAAGAGAGCGATAAACTAATCGGCTGGCTGGGTTTTGACGAATGGGATAAAGACAATCAGGTAGCGACGTTGTTCATAGGGATTGGGGACAGAAGTATGCGTGGGAAAGGATACGGGAAAGCCGGTGTGCAAGAGCTGCTACGTTATGGATTTGAAGAAATGCAATTGCACAAAGCACAACTCATGGTTCTCCCTTTTAATCGAGCCGGAGTTGCACTGTATGAAAAAGTGGGTTTTCAACGCGAAGGAATTCTCAGACAAATGGTCTTGCGTGACGGCGTTCGGCATGATTTATACAGTTATGGTTTATTAAAAGAGGAGTGGCGAGCGCTGCATCCCAAAGCATAATAAAAGGGTACTAGAAATCAATTCTAGTACCCTTTTTGTGTGTACAGAGGGGTTATTTGGATTCTTCTTTGACACTCCAGACTTTCCAAACGTTTCCAACCAGTTCAGGACTTGGGCTAAGCACCGACTTACCAGGTTTCCAGCCGGAAGGGGTCGCTTTGGTGCCTTTGGATTCACGAACCAATTGATAGGCTTGTACCTGACGAATGGTTTCAGATACATTACGACCTACCGGGGGGGTCAGAACTTCATAACCTTGAATGATTCCATCGGGATCAATGATGAAGCGGCCACGGTTTTCTACTCCGGCATCGGCATCATAAACGTTGAATAACGTACCCACTCTCCCTCCTGAATCGGAAAGCATGGGGAATGGGATGCCGCCTTCAACCATTTTAGACAATTCATTGTCGTTCCACATTTTGTGGACGTAGACGCTATCTACACTAACGGAAAGAACTTCTACACCTAACTCTTTGAACTTGGGATATTGATCTGCAACTGCAGATACTTCCGTCGCTCAGACAAAGGTAAAGTCTCCGGGGTAGAAACATAAGACAACCCATTGTCCTTTAAATTCGGAAAGACGGAAGGTTTTAAACCCACCTTGGAAATACCCGGACAATTCAAAATCCGGTGCAGGTGCTCCTACTTTAATCATGGGAATAACCTCCTTGTTTTTGGTGTTTTCCTCCACACGTATGGGCTCGGATACAGGAACCGAGGACTTTGGACGAACGCATCCAGGCTTGAAATCTGTTGGCATAAATAACCACCTCCTTATTTCTTGCATTGTTACTCTTCTCTAACAATAAATAAGAACCCTTCCTGTTATAGAAGGATTCTATAAAAAATCTTAAATTAATTTCCCAATTTGAATAAGTGGGGATCAGTGGCAAACTGACGGGTGCTGTATAAAACAAGAACCTCATCGATTTTATGATCAACAAGATAGTCATCAACTTCTTTGTTGTAATAACGCAAATCTAGCATATGAACTTCAGAAAAATGATTCACCAAAAACGGTGCTAGAGCATGAGCAAAAGAATCCTTTATGAGCAATAAGCGTCTCCCCTGTGGTAGATTCAAATTTCTGAGAATCGTCACTGCATGATTGCCATCTAAATAATAGGTATATTGATCTTTTTCCTCAAGCCGATGAGGGAAATAGAAGGAAGTTCCTTCGTGCTGACTATCTGGAATGGAAACTTCAAACAAAGGGGGTGTAGAATCACCCATAACATCCCAACGTTCTATTTGGTCAGCGCGAGCATAATCACCACCGGCTTTAGCATCGAGAGTGCCATAGAAATTTTCACTCACAATTTCACGCTGAAAATCCGCAATATCCAATGCTTCCACACCGAAATAGCTCATTAAGGTTTCATAGAACCGAAACGCGCCAAGCATGGTCCAGTGATGGTCGGTAGCAAAATACAAGGGTTCTTCGCTATGGCTTTGCAATCCCTGCCAAAGTTCGGTAGAAATAAAGGCAGCGTGCGATGGTTCGGTTTGTAGCAAGGTTTCAATATAGTCACTCTGAGAATAAGGAGAAGCAAAGGTAGGAAGGTTTTCTTTTTGAATTTCAGCTGCGGTGGGAATCCAACCAACATGAACCGGTAGAGTTGTTCTCTCCATAAATTCCTGTATAGACTGCAGATTTTTCATGCTTTGCTGCACATTGGGAGCATCAAATCGTTCAATTAGCGTTTGACCCTTAGCAAAATATACTCCATTATACTCTTTCTTCTGCAAGATCGGAAGAGC
>CALCNS010000180.1 GCA_937897315.1 uncultured Bacillota bacterium | reverse complement strand
CTTTCATCAGTGAATGCGAAAGAAAACGGATACGAGTCTTCCCTCTTCGGAATCAAAACCTCAGGTGGTGAACCTTTCCGTTTGACAGCCGGGCCTTCTGATTCCAAACCAAGATTCAGTCCTACCGGAAGAGAATTAGCTTTTCTTTCCAAACGCTCTGGTAGCTCCCAGATTTGGATATTACCCTTACAAAAGGGTGAAGCAACTCAGTTTACAAAAATAAAAGGTGGCATTAGTGATTATCGTTGGTTGCCAGATGGAAATGGTTTCGTTTACACTGCAATGCTCGATGATAAAGGAGTTCGTGAAGAGACTGCGGTCGATGATGAAAGTGATTTTTTTGTGAAGCACAATAAAGATGTGAAGACCATTGAAACATTGTATTACAAAATGGATGGTGTGGGTTATTTGGGGCGAAATCGACCTCAACTCGTTTATCATACCAAAGATAATGCTCCTTTGCAGCTGACTACGGGTCCACAATTTGTTTATCAGCTTTGTGATATCGATTGCACGGGAAGGCGAATTCTTTTTACCAGTCGGCAAGATGATGATTGGGGTAGAAACGCCTGGTCCAGTTATCTCTATGAATACAGCATGGAAGAAGCGAAAGTTCGTTATTTAATCTGTAAAGATTTAGATGTAGCACAAGCGACCTATAGTCCAAAGGGTGATCGAATCGCGCTGCTTGCTTCCCAATCCGATATTTCCGGTGGAAATGTTCGGCTCTATGTTTTGCCAACGCAAGGTGGTGAACCAGAACCATGCATCACGTATTTCGATCGTACATTAAGTAATATTGGTCTATGTGATATACCAATACAAGGTCAAACACCCTTGGTTTGGGGTTGGGGGGCAAAATCAGTCTTCGTCCCGGTTAGTGACAGTGGCAAAGTATCGATCTTAAAAGTATTTGTCGATACGCAAAAAATCGAAACCGTCGTCGAAGGCGAAAGGGTTATTTTTAGCTATTCCTTTAGTGCCAATGGACGAAGAATTGCCTTTGCAGCTACACAATTTGATAACCCAGCGGATGTGTACTATTTTGATACAGAAATCGAAGGAAGCCGAAGCAAAGAGAAAAAACTGACTGATGTGAATAAAGAGTGGCTTGCTCAGATTAAGTTAAGCATTCCCGAACATATGAAGGCCCGAGCCAACCGTAAATCACCTGAAGTGGATTTATGGTTGATGAAACCCACAGAATGGACCTCTAACCAAGAGTATCCCACTGTGCTAGAGATTCACGGTGGTCCGATGATGATGTATGCCCACGCATTCTTTTTTGAGTTTCAGCTTACTGCTGCTGCGGGATTTGGAGTCGTATTTAGTAATCCTCGCGGGTCACAAGGATACGGTGACGAATTTTGCACAATCATAGCCAAAGATTGGGGCAAAAAAGATTATGAGGATCTAATGGCTGTTCGCAAAAGAGTTTTAAGAAGATATAAATGGATCGACGAAAAACGATTCTCTGTTGGGGGAGGCTCATATGGTGGCTTTATGACAGCTTGGATCATTGGGCACACAGATAAATTTAAAGCTGCGATTTGTAGCCGTCCTGTGATTCATTGGGCCGCCATGACCGGTACGTCTGATGGAAACTGGGCCTGGTTTAAGCGTTTCGACATGGTAACACCATGGGAAGATGACAAAGGTTATAAGCAACAATCCCCTTATTACTATGTGGATCGAGTGGTGACTCCGGTACTGATTGAAGTGCAAGAAGGTGATTTACGTTGTCCTTTTGAACAAGGGCAAATGTATTATGCTGCTCTCAAGTATCTAAATAAAGCACCCGTAAAATTTGTTACCTACCCTAACGAATTTCATGGTATGAGTCGGACCGGGAAACCTTGGCACAAAATTCATCGATTGGACCAAATCATTCAGTGGCTTACACAATACGGAGTGTAAATATTTAAGAAAAGCAGCGATTTGATGCAAAAGCACTTGCCAAATCGGCTGCTTTTTTGTTATGATTCAGCGGTAATTAGTTAAGGTCTCAATATCACAGAGGGGGCATACTTTTTGAATCAGCGTGCTAAAACAACACAGAAAATCTTCTTTGGCTATATGTTTACCATCAGCTGCCTAATACTTATTTCTGCATTTTACTTTCGAGATTCTGATATGTGGATGGGCTTTCAGAAAATTCTCACCACTCATACGGGTCTAACCATTGATTTCTTTGCTGTAGGAGGGTTATCTGCCACACTACTCAACGTCAGTATGGCAGGCTTTCTATCTTTGTTTGTCTTCTGGATTTCTAAAGCCGAAGCAAGCGGGCTTGGACTCATGGCATTTTTTATTATGCTCGGTTTCTCTTTCTTTGGTAAAACTGTTCTAAACTCTATTCCTATCATTCTGGGTACTTTCTTATATAGCAAGTTACATAAACTCCCTTTTCGTCAAGTTGCCCCCATTGCTTTGTTTGCTTGTTCCTTAGCCCCAGCTGTTACGATGTTTGCCTTTGCGGAACGTCATCTCACCTTAAGTAGTATGGTTCGATATCCACTATCTTTGTTGGTTGGATTACTGGTTGGATTTTTGATCCCTATCATATCGCGACACACACCAAACATGCATAAAGGAATGAATATCTATAATGTCGGTCTATCTGGAGGGTTGGTGGCTTGGATGCTAT
>CALCNS010000179.1 GCA_937897315.1 uncultured Bacillota bacterium | reverse complement strand
CCTTCTTTGCTAAACACTTCGACTAAATCCGGATCGTTTACCCACCGACCGGTTTCGAGGGTTTTGCTTTTGTGTTCTTCCCAAGCGGTTCCGGGTCCGGCAAAACTGAATCCTCCTCCTGCAAAAGCAGTACAGTTTGCTTTCCCTACAGCCGTTTTACTGATTAACAACACAGTTGCCCCTTGTTCCCTTGCCGCTAAGGCCGCACACAAAGCCGCTCCGCCTCCGCCAATCACAATGACATCATAGAATGATAGCATGGAATCCCTCCTCAAGGTTGATATCAATTAGTTCCTTTTTCGCTTTCTGAAATCCTTCTTACAAGGAATCAAGTACGATCTTGTCGAACCTTTCCTTGTTACAAGAAAAAACCATCATCATGAGGAGGAACAAAACTTGGCGGACCAAATTCAAAAATTAGCACATGAATATTATCCGAAAGTTGTTGCTTTGCGTCGTTTCATTCATCAGAACCCGGAACTCGGTTTTCAGGAACATGTAACAGCAGATTTGGTGGCAAAAACGTTAAAAGAAGCAGGTTGGGAGGTCCAAACCGGAGTAGCCGGAACGGGGGTCGTCGGGTTATTGCGAGGAAATCTGCCCGGACCTACTGTCGCCTTGCGTGCCGACATGGATGCCTTACCCATTCAAGAAATGAACGACACTCCATATCGTTCTCAGAAAGACGGTGTCATGCACGCTTGCGGTCACGATGCGCACACTGCGGTATTGTTGGGTACAGCGCTCATGCTGTCAGATATGAAGAGTTCGTTAAAAGGAAACGTGAAAGTCTTGTTTCAACCAGCCGAAGAGGGACCGGGCGGAGCCATCCCTATGATCCAAGCGGGGGTAATGCAGAATCCTAAAGTGGACATCATATTCGGAGCACATGTTTGGCACGATGTTCCGGTAGGGAAAATTGCCGCCATGCCGGGAGCCAGTATGGCAGCTCCGGATACCTTTGATATCACCATTATGGGCAGGGGTGGACATGGTGCTCAACCTCATTTATGTATTGATGCCATTGCGATTGCTGCTCAGATTATCAACGGACTGCAGCAAATCGTCAGTCGACGCAGTAACCCTGTTGACCCTGTGGTGTTAACCATTGGCAAGTTTGTCGGAGGAGTCCGAGGAAATGTCATCGCCGAGAAAGTGGTCATGGATGGAACCTTAAGAACGTTGAAAGAAAGCACCCGTACTCAATGTAAACAATGGATACAAGAACATGTGAAAGCCATCTGTGATTTGTATGGAGCAAAAGGAACGGTGCGTTTTACCGATGCTTACGATGTTCTGAGCAGTGATGAGCAAGCAACGGCTCTACTGGTCAGCAGTGCTGTTAAGATTTTGGGTGTTGAGAATGTCTGGACTACCATGGAGCCATCTATGGGGGGAGAAGATTTTTCCTTCTTTATGAAAGAGATTCCGGGAGTCTTTTTCCGCTTGGGTATTGGAGATGCGGAACATATTTATCCGATTCATCACAATCGCTTTGATATCAATGAGGAAGCTCTATTGACCGGAATGAAGGTTTTTGTGCAGACGGTGCTGGACACCATGGAAGGGGGTATGAGTTCGTGGAAAAATTCATTTTAACACCGGGACCCGTAGAAGTATCGGAGGCGGTGCGCATAGCTATGGCCAAGCAGATTGTCAATCCGGATTTAGACCCAACATTTTTCGATTTCTATAAGCAGTTGTCTCAGAAATTTCAGAAAATACTTCACACCAAAGAAGATGTCTTGGTTTTAAACGGCGAAGGGATTTTAGGGTTGGAAGCCGCAGTAGTCAATGTGGTTGAACCCGGAGACACGGTTTTGGTGTTGGATAACGGCTTTTTTGGCAGGGGATTCGCCGATTTTGTCATTGGTTGTGGCGGTCAAGTCGTCTTTTTGAGCAAAGACTATCAACAAGCCATTACAGCGGAAGACTTAAGAGATGCTCTGATTCAACATCCGCAAGTCAAAGTCGTCACCATGGTACATTGCGATACTCCCTCGGGAATGCTGAACCCTATACAGGATCTTGCACCGATTTGCCGTGAATTCGGAAAACTATCTATTGTTGACGCGGTCGCCTCCATGGCTGGAGAGAAAATCCTTATGGACGAATGGCAAATTGACATTTTGATCGGCGGTAGTCAAAAAGCCCTCTCAGCCCCTCCCGGTTTAACCATCATGGGTGTTTCTGAGATGGCATGGCAGGCAATGCGAAATCGTAAGACACCTTATGGTGGGTATTATCTCAATCTATTACTATGGAAAAATGGTTGGTTAACTCACTATAAAGAATTCCCCTATACTCAACCGGTTTCCGATTTGTACGCATTGGATGAGGCGGTGAATCGAGTCTTGGCCGAGGGGGAAGACGTATACACGAGACATCGTAAAATTGCTTGTGCTGTGCGCCAAACATTACAAAAAGCCGGCTTTCAGCTCATGCCAAATGAAGATTGCCGTGCGGTAACCGTTACCGCTTTTATGGTTCCCGATCATATACCGGATGAAGCATTTCGCTTAAAACTTTGGAAAAAATATGGAGTGATGATTGGCGGTAGCTGGGGAAGTCTGGCAGGCAAGGTTTGGCGGATTGGTCACATGGGAGAAGGAGCGAAAGCCGATAAAATCTATCGTTTCTTTGATGCTTTTGAACAAGCCCTTTTGGATTATAACGTTGAACCGTATCCCATGGCAGCAGCATTTGCCGAGTTGTATCAAATGACCAATTTATAACTTAGTACAGAACGGAGCGTTTTATTATTGGAGCGTTTTTTTGCGGTTCCTGTTTTACCGGGAGAGCCAAGCCCCAAGGAGCTGAGGAGTAACATATTTAATATGATCTGGCCGGTTACTATCGATTCCATTTTACAAATGATGGTCGGTATGGTGGCCAGTGCTATGGTAGGTCGCATTGGTGCGACTGCTATTGCAGCGGTGGGTTTGTCATCTCGTGTGACTCAAATCAGCTGGGCTCTGTTTTTTGGCATCTCCACTGGTGTTACCGTGTTGGTTGCTCGCTGTTATGGGGCAAGAGATTTGGAAGAAGCCAGAAGAATCTCTTTTCAAGGACTTTTAAGTGCAGGCATTTTAATCACCATAATGACCATACTCAGTTTTTGGCTTGCTGAACCATTCCTGAGAACCATGAACGTGGGTGAAGAGCTTCTCGTAGCCTGTATGACATATTTACAAATTGCTTTGTTTGCTTTA
>CALCNS010000178.1 GCA_937897315.1 uncultured Bacillota bacterium | reverse complement strand
CCTTGCTGTATTAACTCTTCTTGAATTTCTGAAAGAATGGATAATTCTTCGGTCTGTTGAATGGACATAAGAACCGATTCTAAATATATCACTTCGGCTCGAATCATTTCTATTTGCTCTAAAATGATTTTCTCACCCTTACGAGCTTTGCTATAACGTTTAAAGTAATTCTGAGCATTTTGGGCAATGTTCAATCGGATATCGAGTGGGATACTAATCGTATCTAGGTTCTCATCATAATAATTGATGACTTGAATTTCTTCTTCCCGAACTTCAGGCTCAGGAGCATTTTTTAACAATTCACCCCATATACGGTAACAGTCGGCATCTTTTCCTTGTTGTAAATCCTCTTCCAGAGCAAATAGCTTTTTACGTCCTTTTGTCCAAGCGGCCTGCAAAATAGACGACAAACGATTTCTTTCTTGCAGAAGGGTTGCATGCTGTTCGATTTGTTTAAAATGCTCTTCCAGTGCACTAGAGGCAGGTGACCAGCTTCCTGTAGAAAATGCAAAAGGTAGCAAGGTTTGAGAGAGTTCTGTTTGATACAGGCAGCCTGCTTTTCTATTTTCATAGGTTACCTGCATTCGATGCTGCAGAAGCGTCCACTGCTCTTCTGACAAAAAAGCAGACATCTGCTCTTCTTCAATACCAACCTCTCGTAATAGGGCTTGAACGGTTGGAACTCCAATACCATCAATATTCTTTTTTAACCAATCGGATACGGAAATGGATAAGTCTTTGTCTTTCGTGGGTGGATTCCAAGCAAAGAAATCTTGTTTGGTTTGCAAAGGAGGACGTTGGTATGGTCTTCCCGGTAAAATTTCTCGATAACGATTCTGCCAACTGGGTACATGCTTAATGGCGTCCAGAATGAGAAACTCTCGATCACATAAGATTAAATTGCTGTTTTTCCCCATGAGCTCAGCAATCAGATGGATTTCATCAGGATTTCCCAACTCATCATAAACCGAAAAACGAAAAATGAGCATTCGTTCCAAATCGGGTTGTTCTACCGATATAAATCGCGCTCCTTCTAGTCTTCTGCGCAGAAGTTGACAAAAAGAGGGTGGGACGGGTGGATTTTTGCGTTTCTGTGTAATCAAATGCACTCTGGCAAATTGAGGATGGATAGAAAATAGGAGTCTTAAAGGTGTTTTTGTTTTGTGTATCTCTAAAGATAGCTCAGTAGAGCTGTGTTGAAAAACCCTGTCCACTTTACTATCGGTTAAGGTAAGTTGTAATTCTTCTTGCAAGGCTCGAATGGACCAACCCTCTAAAGACATACCGGAACACCTCTTTCTTTACTAAAAAAAGGGTCTTAAGTGATGTCCTTAAGACCCTAAGAAGATTCAGTTTAACCAAATAAAGCTAGTAAGACACCTGCGGCGACTGCAGAGCCAATAACACCAGAAACATTGGGCCCCATGGCATGCATGAGCAAGAAGTTACCAGGATTTTCTTTTTGCCCAACCACTTGTGAAACGCGAGCGGCCATTGGTACGGCCGAAACACCTGCGGAACCGATAAGTGGGTTAATTTTCTTACCGGAAGTGTAATACATTAACTTTCCTAAAAGAACACCACCGGCGGTTCCAAAACTAAATGCTACTAAGCCTAAAGCAATAATAAATAAGGTTCGTGGTTCCAAAAAGATGTCAGCCCGTGCTGTCGCCCCTACGGTGGTGCCTAAGCAAATCGTGACAATATTCATCAATTCGTTTTGGGCAGTTTTGGCTAAGCGTTCTGTCACACCGGATTCTTTAAACAAATTACCTAACATGAGCATACCTATTAAAGCAGCAGCACTCGGTAGAATTAAGCTAACAATAATCGTAACCGCGATGGGAAATACGATTTTTTCGGCCTTAGAGACGTCACGTAACTGATCCATCACGACCATGCGCTCTGCTTTGGTGGTTAAGGCTTTCATAATGGGCGGTTGAATGATGGGTACCAAAGCCATGTAAGAGTAGGCTGCAACGGCAATCGGTCCCAGTAATTCGGGTGCGAGTTTCGAAGTCAAATAGATTGCAGTTGGGCCATCTGCTCCACCTATAATACCAATAGAGCTCGCTTGCGCAGGAGTAAAACCAAGTAAGAGTGCTCCTATGAAAGTAAAAAAAATGCCTAGTTGAGCAGCTGCTCCCATAAGAAAGGTTTTTGGGTTTGCAATGAGAGGACCAAAATCCGTCATGGCTCCAACACCTAAGAAAATAAGTGGTGGATAGATACCCAGTTTAACTCCATAGTATAGGTAGTAGAGTAATCCACCCTCATCCATCATTCCAGCTCCAGGAAGATTGGTTAGCAACATACCAAAACCAATGGGGATCAGTAATAGAGGTTCATACCCTTTTCGAATTGCTAAGTATAGCAAAATACATGCAACAACTAGCATTACTATGTCTTGCCATTTCATAATTGCAAAACTGGTGCTTAACAAAAATTCGTTGAGAGAGCCCATAATATCCATAGCGGAACCATCCTTTCCCATAAGAACCGTATTAGAAAAAGCCAATTGAAATTGGCACATACACACAATGTCCATTATAACTTCAAAAAGCATTTTTGGCAAACTCAATTTTGAACGGAAATGGCTTTTTCCCTTGTTCCTCTACAAAATACTACACTCTACAGCACGTTAAGAAATATTATATCACAAATCATACAAGATAGCATAACAATCTTTCTCGATGTATAATTTTAAAGGATTGATATCGTTTCAGCAGGTTTCAACAAAACAACCCGATCTTCTTGATTTTCAACATCAAGATATACTCGGATTTTTTCGTTCTTTGCAGTTGGGATGTTCTTTCCCACAAAATCCGCTCGAATGGGCAATTCACGATGTCCTCTATCGACCAAAACGGCTAATTGGATGGCTTCCGGTCTTCCCCAATTCATTACACCATCTAGTGCAGCTCGTACAGATCGTCCAGTATGTAAAACATCATCGACTAAAACGACGGTCAAACCAGTAACGATAGGTTTGTCTGCTTTAGAATCCGTAGGACTCTTCTTGTGGTCGTCACGAAAAGGAGAGATATCTAAGGCATAAGTGGGAATCTTGCGACCCTCTACGTTTTCAATATCGGCCGATAAGCGATTCATTAAAGAAATTCCTTTCTTCATGATTCCAACCAATACCAAATGACTACTACCGCCGTTTCGCTCGATAATCTCGTATGCCGTCTTCTGCTTGAAAAAAAAAA
>CALCNS010000177.1 GCA_937897315.1 uncultured Bacillota bacterium | reverse complement strand
GGTTCGTCACACACAATAAACTTCGGGTTCAAAGCCAAGGCCCGAGCAACCCCGATGCGTTGCCTGCGTCCACCGTCTAATTCGTGTGGATACGCATCGGACAATCGTAATGCCAAGCCGACGGTATCCATCAGCTCTGTTAACTTCTTATCGAGTTCCTGCTGGTTTGCACACTTCTTATAAATAAGCAGAGGTTCCGCAATAAGTTGGCTCACAGACATGCGTGGATTCAACGAAGAAAATGGATCCTGAAAAATCATCTGCATATCTTCACGCAGTGCTTTTAGCTCCGCCCCTTTGACATCGCTAATATCTTTGCCCTCAAAATAGATTTCCCCACCGGTTCTCTCATGCAAGTGGATGACGGTACGTCCCAATGTAGATTTCCCACAACCCGACTCTCCCACCACACCTAAGGTTGTTCCGCGCTCAATCTTGAAATTGATATCATCGACGGCATGCAAGTTCCCTCTGGGTGTCTTAAAATACTTCTTGAGATTTCGGACCTCCAATAAAGTTGACATTGCCTTACCCCCTATACTCCAAGATGGATGCATTTGACCCAATGCCCCGGTTCGATTTCGATGTTCGGTATGTCCCCTTGACGACAAGCATCGGTTGCTAAGGGACAACGTTCTGCAAAGGTGCATCCCTCAGGCAAATTCGCGGGGTCCGGCATAAGACCATATATGGGTTTCAATCGTTTGGCTTTTACACTGAAATTCGGAATGGAACCAAACAACCCGATGGTATACGGATGCTTTGGGTTATTGTAAATCATCGCAATTTCGGCAAACTCTACAATTTGCCCCCCATAAATAATGGCAACCCGGTCACAAACCTCTGCCACTACCCCTAAATCATGCGTAATCAGAATGAGAGAGGTGCCTAGTTTCTTCTTCAAGTTTTCTATGAGATCAATGACCTGTGCTTGAATGGTAACATCCAAAGCAGTCGTTGGCTCATCCGCCAACAACAAAGCAGGGTCGCAGGCTAAGGCAATCGCGATGACAATACGCTGCTTCATACCGCCTGAAAATTGATGAGGATACTCACTATGTCGAATCCCTTCGATGCCAACGAGTTCCATCATATCCATGGATTTCTGCAGGGCTTCCTGGGGAGTAATGTTCTGATGCAGTAAAATTGCTTCAGAGATTTGCTCTCCTACCGTTAGCACCGGGTTTAAAGCCGTCATGGGGTCTTGGAAAATCATCGAAATCTCATGACCGCGAATTTTACGCATATCGCTTTCGCTTTTCTTGAGCAAGTCTTCCCCTTTATAGAAGATTTCTCCTGCCACAATTTTTCCCGGTGGATTGGGAACTAATCGCAAAATTCCTAATGCGGTGGTGGTCTTTCCAGCCCCGGTCTCTCCAACCAACCCTAAGGATTCCCCTTGCTTTAAGGTTAAGTTAATACCATTGACAGCCCGTACTGTCTCTTTATCGGTGACATAATGAATGGTTAAATTCCTAATATCTAGAATATTATCGCTCATATCCCAACCCCCCTAAGTCTTCAATCGAGGATCAAGTGCATCACGCAAGCCGTCCCCGAAAAGATTAAAGGCAAAAACCGACAACATAATCGCAATACCCGGATATAGAATAATATGCGGATAATCCCGAATCACAGCGCGCCCACTGGAGAGCATCGAACCCCACTCGGGTGTAGGTGCGGGCACACCTAGACCAATAAAACTCAAACCGGAAATGGTCAATATGGAGGTAGCTAAGCCCATAGACACCTGGACAATGATGGGTGCTAAGGAGTTGGGTAAAATATACTTCCACATAATTCTACCATCGGAAGCTCCGGTAGCGCGCGCTGCTTCTATATACTCCATTTCGCGCACCATAATCACAGCGGAACGGGTCACTCGAGCAAAGGCTGGCATACTACCAAGCCCAATAGCCAAAACTAAAACCCTTGTGCTGTTCCCCAGTGCAGCGACAATGGAAATACCCAGCAACACGTTGGGCACGGCCATGAGCACATCGATGATTCGCATGAGAATATTATCCACGGTTTTACCGTAATAACCTGCAATGAGTCCAATGGTAACCCCTAAGCTACAAGCAAGCATAATAGAGGCCAAGCCAATGGTTAAGGAAGTTCTACTTCCCCATACAATTCTCGTGAACATGTCCCGTCCTAATTCGTCGGTACCTAAAATGTGTTCACTGGAAGAGGGTTGATATCGGTTTCTCAGGTTTTGTTCGGTGTAATCGGGTCCGGCAATTTGTGCTGGAAACAAAGCACAAATGACTAATACGATGATAATAACAAACCCTAATACGGCTGCTTTGTTTTTCATAAAGCGATGGATGATGTCTTTTAACTGGCTTTTGCGCGCTAAAACTGCTTTGGGTTTCTCGTTTTCCGCCATATTACACACCCTCCTTTGCTTTCTCTTCAGCAACAGGATTTTTCCTCTTCGCTTTATTCGAAACGTATTGCGAACGAATCCGCGGGTCAACATAAGCATACAGCACGTCCACCAGTAAATTGATGAGCGACATTACGACTGCCATAAACAAAATGCCGCCCTGCACCAAAGGAGCATTCTTCACCTTGATGGCGTTAATGATTAAGTTACCTAAGCCAGGGATGGAGAAAACAATCTCCGATATCGCAGAACCACCTAACATACGTCCGAACTGTAAACCGATAATGGTCATTACCGGAATGGTCGCGTTGCGGAATGCGTGCTTCCAAATCACCACCGAATACTTCTGGCCTTTTGCCATGGCTGTACGAATGTAATCTTGCCGAATCGCTTCCAGCATACTTGAGCGGGTCATACGCATGACGGAGGAAGCAGAATGTGTGCCAATCGTAATCGCCGGCAAAATCCAATGCCTCCACGTAGAAAATCCCGAGGAAGGAAGCCAGCGTAAAATAACCGAGAACAAGATAATCAGCATTAGACCTTCCCAGAATGTGGGCATGGACACGCCAATAATTGCGATAAACCTCGATATGTTATCCCAAATAGAGTACTGCTTTACCGCAGAGATAATTCCTGTAGAAACCCCGATGACGATGGCGATGAACGTACTAAAAACCGCTAACTTAAAAGTAGTTGGGAAACGTTCCATAATTTCATCCCAAACCGGCAGTTTCGTTGTATAAGAAGTGCCCAAATCACCCTGAAGTGCATGTATTAAGTAGTTGAAGTATTGCACTAGGAAGGGATCGTTTAGGCCATGTTCTTCACGAAACGCTTCTTTATCTTCAATGGTTGCCATATCGCCTAGGATATAATCTTCGGGGTTGCCGGGAGAAAAATACATCATACTGAAAACCAGCAACACGACTCCCAGCATGACAGGAATCATCATTAACAATCGTCTGCCAATATATTTGATCATAAAGGAACCTCCTCAAGCTAAAACCTCATCCACGTTCATAAGACAATAGCCGGAATGACCGGCTATTTGTCTTTTAACGAATATGAAATTTTGGGGTTTACTATTTCTTATAAGCGACCCATTCCGGAATATTGCAGTTCGAAATTTGATAAGTGAACTCATATCCCTCAATATGATCTCCTACACCGTAAATCGTATCGGTCTCGGCAAACGGAATGGTGAAACGAATTTTGTAAATGTAATCTTGTAAAGCATGGATTTGTTTTTCACGTTCTGCTTTGTCATAAGTGACTTGCAATTGCATTAACATTTCGTCCAATTTGTCGTCGTTGTTACCAACACGGGAGGCAAACAAGGAATCATAAATAATGAGAATGCCGGTAATCTCGGTGGCATTACCATTACGAATGGACGCTTCCCATGGGCCTTGAGCTTCTCTGGCTGCTAAAGCACTTTGTTCAATATTGACGGTCACACCCACTTTGGCCCAGAACGACTGTACGATTTCGGCTAGCTTCTGGAACTCCGCGGTTGGCAGAATATGAAGTTCGAAGGACAAATCGGTGGCACCCGCTTCGGCTAAGAGAGCTTTGGCTTTTTCGGGGTTGTATTCCCATTTGCCATAGGTATCTTTCCAACCTTCTACGGTACTGGGAATGATACTACTCATCACGTTCGCTGTTCCGTCAAATCCGGCATCGACTAAAGCTTCTAAATCAATCGCGTAAGACAATGCATAACGAACTCTTTCATCCGCAAATTTCGGATTCTGCATGTTGAGAACAATGGTATAGTATTTAGCAGAAGGTCCACGTTCGACATGATATCCGGGGATTTCATTGACGCGTTTGATATCGGAACCGTTAATATAGTAAGCAAAATCGACTTCACCGGTTTCCATGGCAATCACACGAGCGGTCGCTTCGCCAGAATATTTAAAGACTAGTTTTTCTGTTTTAGCGGGTTCACCCCAGAAATTGGTATTACGTTTTAATTCCATGCTCGCACCGGTCGTCCACTTGTCTAACATGTAGGGTCCAAGACCTACCGGGTTACGAGCATACGCTTCTTCGCCCATCGCTTCCATGACCTTTTGGCTTCCAATCCAGGTTCTGCCACCACAAAGAACTTGTAAAGCAGGAGCATACGGATAATTCATGGCTAACACAACGCTTAAGGGGCCTTCTGCTTTGGAGTTGACTTCATCATACCACTTCATGGTGGATAAAGAAGTCGAGTCCAATTTGGTTCTAGCTAACGAGTATAAAACATCTGCCGAAGTAAAGGGGTCCCCATTGGAGAATTTTACGCCCTCACGTAGCGTAAAACGAATGTGGGTATCGTCAATAAATTCCCACTTGGTAGCCAATCGTGGTTGGAAGACGTTGTCATCACCCATAAACATGAGCGAATCATGAATCAAACGCATTGGAATGTTATTGGCCACAGAGTTTCCTCTTCTAGGATCTAAGGTGTCGGGTTCGACATCGGTAACCAGAGTAATGGTATCTTTGGCTACTTTTGCGGGTTCCTCCACTTTGGGAGCGGGTTGGTTACAACCGCTGAGCATTGTCAGCACTAAGATAAGGGTTAGGGCAAATGCTACAAACTTTTTCATGTTGAACCTCCTAAATATTTATTCACGAACCATTCCGTTATATAGGATTATTACATAGCTGTGACGAAATGTTAAACGACAAATAACTATGGACTTATCGGTTTTTGTCATATATGTTAGAATGATAATGCAACATTTCACTAAGCAAAAAGAATTTGACATAATAGTGGAATTGGCAGGAAACGAGGTGAATTTATGAATATCAAGACGCTTGAATATTTTATCAAATTAGCTGAAACGCTAAACTTTACCAAAGCAGCCAATGAGTGCTTCATTGTTCAGACTGCCATGAGCCGGCAAATTTCTTCTCTCGAAGAAGAGTTGGGTGTCATTCTGTTTAAGCGAGATACACGCTCCGTAGAGCTCACCGATGTAGGAAAAGAGTTTTACTGGCATGCCCTAAAAATGGTAGCAGATCATGCTCATGCTTTAGAACGAATCAACCTTGTCTCACAAAACCATGCTAGCTCCCTTCGCATAGGGATTGGGCCCTATGAACAAGCCCTCTTGCAACCGATATTAAAGAAATTCGTCAGCGAAAATCCCAATACTCTGATCCTCATAGAGCAATACAACTATGAACGGTTAGCACGCTACTTTCAAGAGGGGCATTACGACCTCATGGTATGCATTAATCATTGTGCAGAACGTGTTCGAGATTGCGAAACCAAAGTGGTCTACAATGGTCCATGGGGAATTGTTTGCAGTACCGATAATCCCCTACATCAAAAAGAGGATATTGCCGATAGTGACTTAAAAGATCAGACCTTAATCAATATGAGTGAATATAATATCAATGAGTATAAGGCCGATATGACGAAGCGCTTTGCGACCTCCAAGTTTATCTATGTCAACTCGATTAGCGGTAAATTGTTGCTGGTGGGGTCCAACTTAGGGGTTGCTTGGATACCGGAGTTTATATCAAACCAACTTCCTCCGGATATCAAGTATTTTCGTATGAAGAGTCAAGTCAGCCGTTACTTTGTTTGTGCATACCAACCCGATCGTTTAACAAACCCGGCGTTGGAGCAACTCATACAGCTGATGTAATCAAGCCCATGAAAAAGGCGAGCTTCCTTTGCGAAGCTCGCCTTTTATCATGCTATTTTTTCTTTTTGGGAGGTTCCATGACCCCATTTCGAATATCCAAAACAATTCCAGCCATGTCGGCTTCAACCAACGGTTGCACGGTTCTCAGTAAGGGGCCTTCCCCGCGTTCGAATTTTGCGCGCATCACAATCTCACGTTTAGCCGCTTCTTCTGCTTTTTCTAGCATTTCCTCAAATCCTTCGGGAGGTAGAACCACCACACCATTGGCATCCCCAAACACCAAATCTCCTGGGTGAACGACCGCTCCACAACAGCTAATATCGGTTTGCCACTCGCCGGTAATTCCCCAAACGTTGGTGGTAACCACCG
>CALCNS010000176.1 GCA_937897315.1 uncultured Bacillota bacterium | reverse complement strand
TGCTCAAAGAGCGCCTACAGGTACAAAACGCCAGCGCTTATTATACTGGTTGTGTGGCACCCGACAGCGTGCACATGGCCAGCCGCCCGATCGATAAAGCGACACGTTGGAGTGCCCACGCTCGTCACGGGAACCTAAAGCAGTGGACAGCGCAAGCGAAAGCGTTATTTGACACTCGCCCCAGCGACGCGAACCCCGACTTTTGGCAGGGATACCTGCTGCATCTGCTCACCGATATTGCCTGGGATGCTGGCGAACACGACCCCATTTGGTTTGCGATGAAGCAACGGAACCTCCCTCCCCTTTCTAACCGTGGAGCCGGATGGGACGACTGCTTCCGATTTGATTATCAGCAAATGCAGGCAACTTGGTGGTGTTACGAAGTGCGCCCGGCCTTACTAGCGGCACAAGCAGACGATATGCCCGGTCTGCCTGCCCGAACCATCGTCGCTTTCGCACATAAAGTAGCGGGTAAACCCTGCGAATGCGAGGGCTCCCCTGCCCACCGTATATGGTAGATGAGGCCTGCGTGCGGCGCTTGGCGGAGTCGGTTTGGGCGTTGCTTACCTGCAAGAATGAAGAAAGTGCCGAGTAGCGAAGGCTATCCGGTTTTAAAGGAGGAGTTTTGCTTGAAGATTGAGATTTTACATCTGACCGAAGGGGCTGCTCAGGCGAAAGGGATAGCCGTCATCATCGACGTGTTTCGCGCTTATACTGTGGAAAATTGGGCGTTCGAACGTGGGGTGAAGCGCATTTACCCGGTACCCGAGGTGGAAAAAGCATTGGCGCTGAAAGCAGAGCATCCCGATTGGCTGTTGGCTGGGGAGCGTCATTCCAAGAAGTTGCCGGGGTTTGACTTTGGCAATTCGCCGTATGAGGTGAGCTTGCACGATTTGCGGGGGAAGACGTTGGTGCATTGCACGAGTGCGGGCACGCAAGGGATTGCCGCGGCGGTGCAGGCAGAAGATATTTTGGTGGGAGCGTTGGTCAACGCCCGGGCGACGGCCGCCTATATTGCGAGCCGGCAGCCAGCGCAGGTGAGTTTGGTGTGCATGGGCAAAGAGAATGTGCATCCGACGCCGGAGGATACGTATTGTGCCGAGTATATGAGGAGTTTGCTCTTGGGTGAGGAATTTGATCAGATGAGCGCGGTGAAGGTGCTGCGCGAGGGCGAGGGGGCCAGGTTCTTTGTGCCGGAGAATGCATCGTTTTCGCCGCCGGAGGACTTTTTCTTGTGCACAGACTTTGATCGCTTTGACCACGTCTTAAAGGTGCAATACGACGAAACCGGCCTCGCTTACGTCGAACCGATGAGATTTACCACTTAGGGTAAGCGCTATGTTGCGAAACGCGAGACAGTCCCCTTACTTGCGTAAAATTTACCACTTAGGGTAAGCGTTTTGTTGCGAAACGCGAGACTGTCCCCTAAGTGGTAAATTTTTGTTGTATTAGTCGATGAGGTCGCAGTGTTGCAGGGTGCGTTGCAGGAAGACGGCGGCTTCGGCGCGGGTGAGGGTGGCGCGTGGAGCCAGCGTGCTGCCGGCGCGCCCTCTTAACAGCCCTTCACGCACAAAGTAAGCAACGGCTTCTTTGGCATACTCAGCCACCTCTGCCCTATCGGCAAACCCAGCCAACTCGGTAGCGGCGTCACCCACCACATCCTTCTCGGCCAGTTCCACCGCGCGTGCCAACATCGCCACGGCCTGCTCGCGTGTTAACTCGCCGTAGGGGTTTGCTAACCCATAGGCATCGCCTGCCACCAAACCGTACTCATGCGCCACTTTAAAGTCTTGCGCAAACCAATCGTCGTCACCGATGTCGTCAAACACGTGACCACCTACGCTGCCTTGCCCTTCTAAGCCCAAAGCACGAACCAGCATGACTACAAATTCCGCTCGAGTCACACTACGCTGCGGGTCAAAGCGCTCTGTTGTCATACCCAGCACAATCATGCGCTCGCTCATATCGGCAATCGCCTCTGCAGCCCAGTGTCCCAACGCATCGGCAAAGCCCACTTGGTTTTGCACCAGCGAATAACTCGAGTTCGTCAGTGCATTGATCTTAGCATAATACTTGCCATCGATGAGCACAATCTTAGTTGGCACATGCCCCAAGGTCCCATCGCGGTGTAACACGACGGCCGTGGAAATCGAAGCCGGGTCCACATCATCGGGAATAAGAATCATCCTCGAGACGTATCCGCTGAACTTTTGCACTTCTACCACTTTGTCTTCATATACACATTCAATGGTAAAGTCCACTGGCGGCACCACAATTTGTACCTTTTGCCGCGTGGCTGCCTGCCGAATAAACTGTACCTGTTCGGCACCTGTCTCGGCTACTTGCACTCGCACCTCAATGTTTCGCAAATCACCGGGCTGCCCCAGCTGCTCTGCCACTTGGTCTATCTTTATCTGATGGGCCGGCAAAGTATACGCCGCGTTGGGAGTGAGCAACTCAATCACCGTATTCTTTCGCTCCATCAGCTTCACGGTTTCGCCATTGAGCGCTCCGGTGTATTCATCGGACACATCCGTAAACGGCAAGCTGAATCGTATATTCTGCTCTTCCCCTTCTAACACCGTTTGCGTCTCATCGTGGTCTACTCGTAGAGTCTGTCCAACCGTGCCATTGGCTTCAGCACGTTCCAGTGTGCCTAACGCGTCCTCTTCACCATTGACCA
>CALCNS010000175.1 GCA_937897315.1 uncultured Bacillota bacterium | reverse complement strand
ACTACTCCAGACAAATCTATGGTACCAGGTGATCTTGCTGCATACAAAGCTTTAGGAATTCGGGGAGTTGAATACACCGGTTATGGCCATTGCAGTGTATACGATGGTTATTTAGCTCCCGAGCAAAGAAACGCTCCCTTGAGAGGCGTTTATCTCGATTGGATTTATAATCATAGGGGTATCTTGTCCTGGTCTACCGAACTGTGGAGCGTCCCTCATGCAGCAGGTGGAAAGAAAAACGATTTCTCAAAAGATCGACAACCCTACACGGACAAAGATCGCGAAGAAGATATGAGAAAAGTTTCGAAGTGGCATGATGAGCATCAACTAGATTGCTTTGTTCCTTGGCATTCGTTTGAGCATCCGCAACTAGGTGTCGTAGAAATCGGAGGCTGGAAACAGAAATATATGTTCCAAAACCCACCACCCCAATTCTTACCTGAACTCTGTGAGAAAAATATGCGCTTCACAAATGTTCAAATCAAGGCACTAGCCGAACTAGATATTCGCAAAGTGAAGATTGTTCCAAAAGCTGAAGGTTTGTATGAGATTACCTGCGGAATCGTCAATAAGGGTTACTTACCAACTGGTGGATCTCATTTAGCTGAGCAAATCAAAGTTGTTCGCCCAATAGAAGTTTCATTATTAGGCGAAAGCATAGAAGTACCTAATGGTAAAGACGTCTTAAAATTCAACCAATTAAAGGGACGTGAAGAAAAGAAAGCCCAATGGTTGGTTTTGGGGAAACCAGGACAAACCGTAACCATAGTAGCAAAGAGTGAACGAGCCGGAACCGCCCGACACATCTTGACTCTTCCATAAAGTCAACAAGACATCAACAAAACATCCTGTCAGGAGTCTCTTGACAGGATGTTCTACTTTCTGTATAATAAATTAAATTTAAATCTTATTCAATGATGCAGAGAGTAACAAACGTTGTGTTATAACAGAGACTCGGGAGGATGAGAACCGGGATAACATTGTTTGTGAAGAACACTGCTGAGAAGCCCTTCGAACCCCATTTATGGTCAGTAGAAGCCGCCGGGTTCGCCCGATAAAGCGTTTTGAGCCGGGAGACCTATGGTCTCCAAAGTGGGTGGCACCGCGAATGTAAGCCCTTCGTCCCGCTGTTGTACGACAACAGTATGCGAAGGGCTTTTTTTATTATAGCAAGGAGGTACAAGAAAATGAAAATCAAGCAGTTGTTCCGTATGTCACAACCCCCCATCGGCCAGGAGATTTGTGTGAACGGTTGGATTCGAACCTCTCGTGCATCAAATACCATTGGCTTCATCGAATTGAATGACGGTACTTTCTTTAAGAACCTGCAAGTGGTATTTGAATCCGGTGTTTTAGAGAATTATGCAGAAATCTCAAAATTAGCCATCGCCTCTGCTGTCGAGGTACGTGGAATCCTTTTAGAATCCCCTGGGGCAAAACAACCATTTGAATTGCACGCATCCCAGATCATTGAATTAGCCCCTTCTGCCAGTGATTATCCACTTCAAAAGAAAAGGCATTCTCTGGAATACTTACGAGAGATTGCATGGTTCCGTCCTCGCTCCAACCTCTTCTCAGCCGTTTTTCGGGTGCGTTCGGTAGCAGCTTTTGCTATTCATCGCTTTTTCCAGGAAAATGGTTTTGTCTATGCCAATACACCTTTGATCACGGATTCAGATGGTGAAGGGGCAGGAGAAATGTTTCGGGTTACTACCCTAGATATGATGAACCTACCAAGGAACGCAACAGGAAGTATTGACTTTACGCAGGATTTCTTTGGTAAATCCACCTATTTGAATGTAACCGGGCAGTTACAAGCCGAAGCCATGGCTTTAGCCTTCCGAGATGTGTACACATTCGGCCCGACTTTCCGAGCTGAAAACTCCAACACCACTCGTCATGCAGCTGAATTTTGGATGATGGAGCCGGAAATGGCGTTTGCCGACTTACATGACAATATGGAAAATATTGAATCCATGATTCAATTTGTCATTCGGACTGTACTACACGAATGTCCTGAAGAAATGCAGTTTTTTAATGAATTTATCGATAAAGATTTGCTATCTCGACTTGACAATGTGGTCTCCAACCAATTTGAGCGAATTTCATACACGGAAGCCGTAGACATTTTACTCCAATCCAAACACCCCTTCGAGTTTCCTGTCTCCTGGGGAATGGACCTTCAAACCGAACACGAACGCTTCCTTACAGAGAAAATCTTCAAGAAACCTGTCTTTGTATACAATTATCCCAAGGAAATCAAAGCGTTTTACATGCGCCAAAACGAAGACGGCAAAACCGTAGCTGCCGTTGATTTATTGGCTCCCGGCATTGGAGAGATTGTGGGAGGAAGCCAGCGTGAGGAACGGTATGAACCCTTAGTTCAACGCATGAACGAACTCGGAATGGATTTAGAACCTTATCATTGGTATTTGGATCTTCGTAAATACGGTGGTGTATACCACAGTGGTTATGGATTGGGATTTGAACGTTTAGTCATGTATATCACCGGTGTCAGTAACATTCGCGATGTCTGCTTAAGTCCTAGAACTGTCGGCAACTGCATGTTCTAAGAAAGGAGAAACCAGATGAAACTAAGATTATTTTATTTACCAAACTGCCCACACTGTAAGAGAGCCCTAGCGATGATAGAAGAATTGCAAAGTGCAAACCCTGAATATGCTACAATTGAAATCGAGAAAATTAATGAACGTATCGAATCTGCACTGGCGAATCAATACGACTATTACCTAGTACCCACTTTCTATTTAGGAGAAACGAAGCTTTTCGAAGGAGTCCCTAACAAAGAAGCCATTGAAGGAGTATTAAAAAAAGCTCTCGTGAAATAAAACAAAAAGCCTAGCGGTATTGATTACACTCATACCACTAGGCTTTCCTTTACACTAAGAACTTTTCCCACTCTTCTTCCGCAAAACCGTTGAGAACAAAGTCATTTCCAATCAAAAGGGGGCGTTTTACTAACATACCATCTCTGCCTAACCATTGAGCCATTTCTTCTTGGCTCATGTTCGGAACTTTCAAGGCCAACTCATTCGTGCGATACAACGTACCGTTCACATTAAAGAACTTCTCCAGAGATTTGTTTCCTTGTTGATGCCACTTCATCAGTTCTTCCGGAGTAGGATTTTCCTTTTTAATATTTCTTTCAACATAGTCAATCTGATGAGCCTCAAGCCAATCACGGGCTTTCTTACAAGTAGATCAGCCGGGATAACAGAAGAACAAATATGGCATGAACGTCACCATTCCTTTCAACGTGTAGTTCTTTGATTGACTCCACTTTCATACTATCAACTTGAGAAAGCTTTGTCAAGAACATTGGCAACGATGATGTTCCATCTTGACGATTCTCACTTAATGTTGTATGGTTTAGAAGGACTATAAGTAATAAATGGAGGGATACCTATGAAAATTGCGTATTTTGCCTTTAACGGAAAAGCGATGTGCTTTCAACACCTACTGCTCAACACACTGGATCTTCACCAAAAAGGTCATCAAGTGAAATTAATTATTGAAGGAGAAGCCGTCAAGCTGATGCAAGAAATGGTAGAAACCAAAAATCCTGTTTTTTCGAAAATTCGCGAGTTCAATCTCATCGATTGTATTTGCAAAGCATGTTCCGCAAAATTAGGTGTGCTGGAATACAATCAATCCCTCGGAATACCTCTCGATGGTGAGATGAATGGACACCCACCCATGGAAAGATACCTCAAAGATGGTTACCAAATCATCACCCTCTAATATAATGAAACGCCCCGATGGGGCGTTTTCTTATGGAGTTCCTTTCCAACGCTGGAACAACTCTGAAACGACTTGCTCCATGGGGGCACGATTAATCTCTATATCTTGAATGCCTTGAATCTGAGACAAATGTTGCAGAACGGATTCTATGGGATATCTCATCAGATCCACTTCAAATTGATACACTCCCTGTGATGCCTCGAGGAGAGTGCCGAATTCGAATCCGGGTTCTATTTCCTGATTCATGGTCAAAGTAATGCGTGTCATATTCCCTGTAATGTTTCGCAATCCTTCGAAATGACCGTCATAGACCAGTCTTCCGTTTGAGATCATAAGAATCCGATGAGCCATTTCCTGTAAATCATCCATATCATGGCTGGTCACCAAAATGGTGGTTCCTCTTTGAACATTCAAGTACTTCAAAAAGTCAATCATTCGCCTTTTGGCCACTACATCTAATCCAAGAGTGGGCTCATCCAGCAAGATCACCTCCGGACTATGCAAAAGCATCATGGCCAGATCCGCTTTCATCCTTTGACCATAGCTAAGCTCTCGAGCATACGTTTTTAGTATTGGTCGCAAGTCTAAAAGCTCTGTTACCAGGT
>CALCNS010000174.1 GCA_937897315.1 uncultured Bacillota bacterium | reverse complement strand
CCCGATTGCCTTTGACCACATAGGGTTCTTCGTGAGTTTCTAGTCCCAAACCATGCCCTGTGCGGTGTATAAAATACTCACCATAACCATCTTCGGTAATCTTGTCTCGAGCCAAGGCATCCAGCTCTTCCCCGGTCATTCCGGGTTTGCTGTGAGTACGAGCAAATGCTTGAGCATGAAGGACTGTTTCATAGACCCTCTTCATCTCTGGGGACAGCTCTCCAATGGCAAACGTTCTGGTGATATCAGCTGTATATCCAGAATATTTCGCCACAATATCTAAAATCACGGTCTCGCCATTGGTTAACTCTTTATCGGAAGTAATCGCATGAGGTAAGCAGCCTCTTTCGCCGGATATAACACTGCCACCACCACTGCCACCAAACTGCCGAATGGTTCTCTCCAAAAGGCCAGCCACTTCCGATTCCTTCACTCCTGGTTTCATCATAGCTTGAGCTGCTTTAAGAGCTTCTTCCACACAAATAACTGCTTTTTCTATGAGAGCAATCTCCTCTTCGTCTTTAACAGTTCTCATTTGATTTAAGATATCATCTAGTGGTCGTATCGTCACCTTCTGTTGAAGTGCTTGTAAAATCAAATCCCATTCCAACAAACGAGTCGCTCGATACTCACAGCCAATTGTGGTTTCCGATAACCCACTGTCTGCAAACGCTTGTCTCGCTGCGCCCATAGGGCCTTCTTCATCTGACCAAGGGTAGGTTTTCTCAATACCAGTAATCCGTTTAATCTTCTCAGCTTCCAGTTTTGGACAAATCACAAAGGGTTCGCCTGAAACCGGATACACCGTCATGGTAATTCGCTCGCTCAAGTGCATGGTCAAACCAGTCAGATAAAAGAAATTTGGTCCAGGTACGATGACCGCGGCATCCAAACCCGCTGCCATCATTTTGTGCTTCATGGTCTCAATTCGATTCATACATCCAGCCCCCTTCATTCTAGGCAATTATTCTTTCACGCTTTCGCGAGGTTTCACTTTCATCACATACAAAAGTACGCCCAGTGCAATCAACAGAACGCTAAACACTTGCGCCGCTTTAAATGGACCAAACCATTCACTGTCTGTACGAATCGCTTCGATGAAAAAACGTCCCACAGAATATAAGACCATATAAAATGCGGTTGCCCATCCGGTTGGCTTCTTCATTCTCCATAATACCCAGTAGAGTACAAGGAACAACAACAAGTCCCAAATCGATTCATATAAGAAAGTCGGATGAACTTTCTGCCCTTGAATCAACATACCCCATGGCAAGTCGGTGACACTGCCATAGGCTTCCTGGTTAAAGTAATTTCCCCAGCGACCTATGGCCTGTGCCAAAGCCAATGCAGGCATAGCAATATCAAGATAAGGCCAGAAATCAATTTTCTTTATGCGAAAATACAGATACGCAGCTAAAACACCGGCAAACAACCCTCCATGAATGGCTAACCCGCCTTCCCATATGCGAAACGTCTCTGACAGTCGCGACCCGTAATAATCCCAATGAAACACCACATAATATAGTCTTGCTCCCAAGATTCCGCTGGGAACCGCCCAAAGTACAGCATCTAGCATGGCATCCTCGTTTAAACCGAAGCGCTTAATCAAGCGTAACCCGACCCAAATAGCCATGAGCATCCCCAAGCCAATGAGAACACCATACCACCGGATGAGATCGGAAGAGCGTCGTGTAGGGAAAGAGTGTAGATCTCGGTGGTC
>CALCNS010000173.1 GCA_937897315.1 uncultured Bacillota bacterium | reverse complement strand
AAGAAGAACGCTGCTTCTCCGTTTCGAGACACAGCGTTCTTTGACAGTCTGAAGCTTCCGTGATTTATAAATCTCGGAAGCTTCTGCTTCTTTGTTAATCCATCTTTTCAAAGGTGTAGGTCTGGCTGGCATCGGAGGCTTTGTTCCAAAGTATAATAGGGGTCCCATTGGCAATTTTTCCACCGGTTATCCCTAAATATAATCCTTTGCTGTCTGTAATTCGATAACTCCCATTGGACTGTTTGGCAATGGTAAATGTCTTTGTGTTCGCTTCCGATACAGAGCCCGATTGTACAAGAGCAGCTCCTACCGTTCCTTTGCTGATTAACCATTTTTCGGAATGAACATTCTGAATGGTATATTGGTTGCCTTTCACGTGAGTGAGTCTAAATTGCTGGTTGCTTCCGCCAATGTTTTTGTAAATGACAATTTTGGCTCCGTCTTCAGTACTGCTTCCGGTCACATCGAAAATAAAATTTTCGTCTTTTGCCGATTTAATGGAATAGACACCATCTGCTAACAGTTTATCGCTATCGGAGGTAGACTCAGACCCGGAGGAATCGGTATTCCATGCAACCGTCTTGGGTTCACTGGAAGGATAAAACGTAAACTCGGCTGTCTTGGGGGCATCCACATTTGCCTGTGAAGCCAAAGCGATTGCGGTTCCATCTAAAATTTCACCGGAAGTGGATAATACCAATCCTGTATTGGTGGTTGGACGCAGACTGTAACGGTTGTTGCTAAAGAAACCACCATTGTTCTCAAAATAGATCCTCCATAAATATGGATTGCTCACCGCTTTTGCTCTTGCCCCGCTTGCTACAGTGCCCTCGATACCTAAGTACCTGCCGTCTGCCAAGCGCAAACTTACCTGATTGTTTTCCTTGTTCTCTACATAAAATGTAGTTCCATCTCTTAATTCTGCGTTCCCCTGCGCATTGATTTCCACCGTTACAACATTGTTCACATGGTCATACATGAGAACATACCATCTTTCACCCTCTAATAACGTGGCATTGGAGTCGGTAACATAAGTGACCGGTGCAGAACCTGCACCATGTGGAACAAAATAATCTTGGAGAACCTTTGCTCCAAACACCTCCGGAGCAGAACCTCCGATTTGAGCAGCTACTTCAGCCGGAACAACAAAAATCCTTAAAGCGTAAAAAGCCGCACCCACATCGCCGTATTTGGACTTAATGGCCGGATCGCTGGTTGATGTTTCAAACGAATATTCTATACCTTTGCTCACAAAAACGGAACTTCCTTGCGATATCTTCGCACGTTCTCGGTCATCATAGCTGCTTTTGTAAGAAACGGTCGGCCAGAGAGCACCGGTTTCAAAATAGATGTTAGTAAACGGTGAAATCATATATTTGTTCTCTTGCCATGCAGGAGTATTGTAAGGGGGTACATACTTCGTGCATTTCACTTCTGCACCCTCCGATACCACAAGAAAATGAGTTATAGCTACACCAAGTGGGTCATAACCAAGCACACTCGCATATGCATGTGTATTGCTAACCTCAAAGGTCAGCAGATTGTCCAGATTAATGGTCCTTGAGATTCCACCTGTCGCTTTGGGAGTGCTGATACTGCTTTGAGGACCTAGACCTGAATAGGCCACTCCAGGTTGGATGGCCGCTTTTCCTGCCGGTCCATCCCAGTAGACATTGAACTGTGAAGCGGTTCCGGAAAGTTTTTGGGCAAATTCGCGAAGCTGGATGTAATTGGTATCTCCATCAATCAGTCGTGCATCTACAAACGAAAAGACTTCTCCATTCATCGAAAATTTCGTATTACTTTTACGAACATTCGTTGTATTTCGTAATTCTGTATTTGATGCGGAGCTGCTGAATGCTTTCCCCGGCTCAATCACGGCATACTGTCCATCCCAGCCCACATTGAATTGAGCTGATGTGCCATTTAATAACGCTGCAATAGCACGAAGCTGTAAATAATTCGTATCATTAATCGAGTATGTAGCTGTTACAGAAACGGCTTGCTGATTCATCACAAAACTCGTTTGACTCGGCTTCGCTGTATCTGCTAATAGTACGGATGGTGGCAAAACCAGTAGTATGAAAAGTATGAGTGAAAAGAACAGCAGAATTTTTTTCATAGAAAGATTCCTCCTAAAACATAGTTGGTATGAGCAAAATAATCCAACTAACATTTTATCAAAATTTATCTATCATTCTCGTTTTACAACACGAAATGCAGTTTTTTCAACATGAATGTAAAAAAGCCTCCGAAATCGCAAGTTGATTTCGAAGGACCTTTTTTCTTTAGTAAACTAAGCCAACTTCGTAGAACCAGAATACACTTCGGTGATATGAAGTGCTGCAGCAGCATGTCCCGGCAACCGGGTGGGGTTCCACTTCTTCATATCTTCGTATATCTCACCATCTTTATGATAAGTAAACGTCCCGATGAGTTGATAGGATTTCCCTTCTTTGGTGATGAACAGAAGGGATCCTGCACTGTTTGCTAAGATGTTTTTTCGGGTTTTGTCAAAATAGTTGTCGGCCACTACAAACGTGTGGTCATTGTACTTTGAAGCACAGGTGGCATAAATGGCATTGGGAATTCCTTGCTCGTTTACCGTGGTGAGTATAACTGCTTTTTCTCGATTCTCCCAAGCTTGAAGAACAACTTCTGGTAATTGAATCATTAAATTTCCTCCTCTTTCTATTTTTCTTATAAGTCATTTTATTTTTTTCTAGACTTACCCTCAGAGAATAATACAAATGAGAAGGTCTGTCAAGATTTCAAGCCCCAGTATCCTCAATGGACTTTCTAATTGTCATACTTTATCCAAAAAAAGTTTCTTTAAAAGCTAATGCTAAAATCTCCTTAGGAATCTTCTGATTCGTATAGATTTGGAGCATACCTTTGGGTGTAATCTTGTACTGGGTGAGTTTATCTACAAACTGAACGAGAGCACTGGCTTCAATATTGATATGATCTTTGAACGGTATGATTCGAACAAATCGTTCATTTACGTAATAACTGGGTAATTTAGCCCACATTCTTTCTTCGACCATATCTGGACCCGTTTGTACCACTGTTTCCCGAATTTCCATAAACATATGACGAATCTCATCACCAAATTTCTCTAGGTATTGCTTTATTTCATCGTTCGTAGAAACCATCCCTTTCCCTCGAAATCTCGAAATATCATTGAGCCTTATCACTTAGACATGTTGAAATTCAATTTCTTGTTCTGACTTTCCTTTCAATACTGAAACCAATAAAAAAAGTAGCAGCGCACCTTCGCTCTGCTACCTAAGTCAATCCGTGTATACATGACTACCAAAACTTATTCTGGCACAACGACAACTGCAACTTCCGAATCTCGAACTACTTTTGTCGTAACCGACCCAATCATTCTAGATAAGCCCATAACGCTAGATTTTGTCATAATGACCATATCAAATCCACCATTTTTGGCTGTTTCAAGAATCACATCGCCGCTCTGCCCTTCCAAAGACAGCTTTTCTACCTCATAACCTTCGAGTAGCTTCTCCCCCTCATCTAAAGTATCGAAACTTCTTTTCTTGGAAATTTGAAATAATTCGCCAAGATCAAATACTAAGCTCTCCCCAAGAGGTGAAATTTGAGGAACATAGGAGGCCATTTCTACTATATTCAGTAAAGTGACTTCGGCTTCTTCTTGTGTTAAGAACTTTTTCAGCCAGTTAATGGAATGTAAACTTCTTTCTGAACCATCTAATGGTATTAAGACTTTTAACTTCATTTTAAACACACCCTTCTCCATTTATCGAATACGTATTTCGATGAATTTTTGATATTTCCTCTACCAATATGCTATTTATCTTGCTTTTAAAAAATCTGCCCACTGGATGGAATCTTCTTTGATTTGCTCTTGCCAAAACAGAAGTCTGTCGAAATACTGTTGCTTTCGCTCCTCGACAATCGTTTTACACGTTGGAAACCCGTATTTTCGAACCAAACATGTTAACTCGTAGATTGGAAAACCCAACGCGTGTCCGCTCGTATGTACCACACTGCAAGCTTGTCCAACAGCATGACAAAGTGCAATATCCTCAGGTAATGGCATATCTTTCGCCGCAGCATGAGCATTTAAAATCGCTCGCTTCGCCACGGGCATTTTTACTTTTCCTGCAGCCCATTCTTTTGAAAGGAATACAGCTGTTTCTAGCCGGTGTTCATTCGGGAATTTTTCTAACATAATACTGACCATTTCATCAGCAAACTCGAATGCCCATAAAATTAATGTACGATGATATTGTGGTTGGATCAAAGCAGTTAAATCGGACAGAAAATCACAATTCTTAGCAAAGAGTATCTGGTTCTTTCTTTTCATTTTACTTTCCACTTCACTTGGCCAATCCATTTTCATACCCCCTGGCAAAGCTTTCTCTTAAGGGTTCATATCCATACCTTAGAGCTCTATCGTTTCTTATTGAACTCCAAAAAGGGCTTGCTTGTTGATTTTATCTCCCAACCCAACAGGTGGATTCAGGATAAACCGGTTCCTTGAAGCCACGGCTTCTCGTTCAAACAACGTGTAATCTGCATAGAAAAACATTTCATTTTGAAGATAGTCATAAAAGAAGAAGTAAAGAGATGGATCCTCAGACGGGCGAATCGCAGCTTTGAAGCTGTCATCATCCACACAGCAAATCGGTCCTGCTGGTAGGCCACTGACAACATAAGTGTTATAAGGGCTGACCATGCTTATATCATCCTCATATAGAAATGCTCGCTGAAAACCTAACGCATACTCTGCCGTCACACAACTTTGCAGTGCATTTTGGTCGGCTAACCGATTGAGAAACACAGCAGCCGTTTCTTGGTAGTGCTTATTCGCTAAACATTCTGCTTCCACGATGGATGCCAAGATCATTTGGTCCTCTGGTTTCAATGAATTGAGATTTGCTTCATTTGCACAAAGGGCTGTATATCTGCTTTCAGCAAGTTCTACCATATGATTACACCATTCCTCTAAGGTATCACTTGCAGAAATATAATATTGGCTAGGAAGAAAGATTCCTTCTAACCGCCTAAAATCCACCAAATCCTCGTTTATCAGAAAGGAAGATCGTGGCTGTGACAATATCTCCTGAACCTCTTGCTCTTCCAGCCCAAAAGTTAGGCAAAGTTGGGGGATGACATCCCGCTCCAACATATCACCATCTTTGATTTCTACGGAGCCAACGATTTTCAAATCACTTGGTGGACTCACCTTCCCTGTATTGCTCCTCATGTAGATCTGAGACCCCACACCTAGGAGAACGAGAATCCAAATGAGGTTAAAAGCTTTGCGTTTCATAACTGGTCTCCTAATTGATTTTCTCCCGAAGCTCATTACAAAAAGCAACTGCTCTATTGGGGAGCTCGTCGTTACTTTCGATACCCGGTTTCGAAATCTACGATATTCTGAAGTGGTTTTGAGGTTACGTAGTTTTCGAGATTGGCTGCTGAGATTTCCACAATCTTGTCCAAAGTCGCAGGTAAGTGATAATACCCCGATATATGTGGAGTAATGAATACATTTTTTTCTTTCCACAGCGGATGCTCGCGGGGTAGCGGTTCCGGGTCGGTCACATCGAGCCCAGCGGCAGCAATTTGCCGATTCTGTATGGCCCATAACAAAGCCTCTTGATCTACAGAAGTACCCCGACCTCCGTTTAGAAAAATGGCTGTTTTCTTCATCTTGTAGAAAAACTCTGCATTAAACAGCTTGTATGTCGCAGGAGTTTTGGGCAAAAACGAGACAACGACATCGGACTTCGCCACGACTTCATAGAAATCGTTCATCAAATGCAACTCATCCACTTCTTTTGGGCATTCACTTTTTCGACTCTTTAACCCGATCACATATGCAGCACCCAGTGCTTTGGCCAACCTAGCAAAGGTTAGCCCAATGTCACCCAAGCCAACAATTGATATGGTAGCATCGGTAATTGAAGTGACGGTTCCATAATCGTTCCATTCCCCAGTGATTCTATCGTCTCTATAGAGATGCAACTTCTTCTGCAATGCCAGCATCATGGCAAACATATGTTCGGCAACTGCTTTTCCATAAGCCCCTGTGGCATTGGTCAATATGGTGTTGGGTGCAAGAATCCCGGGTAGAATATAGGCGTCGGCCCCAGCTGTATTGAGTTGCAAGAACTCGATCTTACTAGAAGCCTTGATGTAAGAAGCCGGTACGTTCCCAATGATAATCTCTGAATTCTGCACCATAGACTCTGTCACTTCCGACGATGGCACATAGAAGAACTCGCAATTCGTGCGGTTCTTTTCCAATTGCTTTTTGTGAAATTCGCTGACTGGTAGTGTGACTAAAACTCTCTTCAAAATCTTCAATCCTTTCTAAATTACGTATTTCATCCTTCTGGATGAAGCTACTTACTGAATGCTCTATTTAAGAAAATCGATGAGATTGCATCCCAACTACCTCGTTTCTTGACAAGTGCGCTGAGAAAAGCTAATATCTATAAAGTGCACTTGAAATAAAGGATGGATGTAATGAATCTACATAAAAAAAACTGGTTCTCTTTCCCACGGATGTGGACTCGAATCGTTCTACTTTCTTTGCTGGCTTGTATCATGATTTTCACATCGTACCAGCTCCTCAGTAAAGACATCACCATCGTTCTTTCTGGCAAAGAATCCACGGTTGTCACTTTTAAAGATACCGTTGGTGATTTTCTCCAAGAGAATCAAATAACGCTGGATGCTTCCGATCGTGTCATTCCCGGGATGGAAGAGAAATTGACCGACAACATGACTATTAGGGTGTTTCGAGCTGTATCCTACACCATCACAGTGGATGGTACCACAACAACCGGTGAGAGTTCCGCTTTTACGGTTCAAGAATTATTACAAGAAAAAGGTATTGCCGTGAGCGAACTCGATCGCGTATTGCCTGAGCAAACAACACTTTTGGCCAAAGATATGGACATCCGCATCGTTCGTATCCACCATGAACTCGAAGAAGAAGAGGTTGTGATTCCATTCTCGACCATTACCATACCTAGGCAAGACCAATTAGCAGGATACCAACGCACACTAGTCCTGGGTACCAATGGCTTATTGGTGAATACCTACCTAGTAATCTATGAAGATGGCATCTTGGTCGATAAGCAACTGCAAAATACCGAAGAGAGAATCTCCACCGTCAACCAGGTGATTGAATACGGTGCTACTTTGCAGTTGGCTAATGGGGATTTCCATTTTACAAAAAGCGCCATGATGAGCACAAGCGGGTACTGCTCCTGTAGTTTGTGTACTGGCAAAAACCCCGGTGATTACGGTTATGGAATCACTGCGAGTGGGTTGACCCAAGGATATGGTGTGGTGGGGGTTGACCCGAAAACCATACCATTTGGCACCAAATTATACATTGAAGGGTATGGATTTGCCGTTGCCGGAGATACCGGCGGTGCTATATACGAGGGGCATATTGATTTGGGGTTCACTTCCCATGCCGATGCCGTAGCATGGGCGTGGCAAAATGTCATGGTGTATTTTCTGGGTGATTGAGTGCTGCAGAGAGACAAAAACGCTCTTCTATTTTCTTTGCTTCATTGTATGGAGATTCCACTTTTTAGGTCAAAACTCCTTTGGACGAAAGCCCTCGTTTCTTGCCATAAAAAGATAGCGGCTTACATGAGCTGCTATCTTTTTTTGCTGTACGATTTGCACTTACCCATACATAGAATCAAAGTTCTTTCTTCATGTAATATCTCTTATACCCAAAAGGAGAATCTTGTAACACGCCAAACACTTCGTAACCCAGTTTCTCATAGAATGAAGGTGCTTGAAATTCATGGGTATCTAAGTGAATCAAAGTTACGCCTTTTTCTCTGGCAATATCCTCTAGTTTATGCATTAGCTTCTCGCCAAAACCTTGTCTTCGATAATCTTCATCCAGCCACAAAATATCAAGGAAAATGCAATTCCAATAATGATTCGCTAAGAGTCCCCCATATACTTTTCCAGAATCATCCTTAAGGATAAGGTTTATCCTTTCAAAAACAATAGGAACATTCGCCCCATTGAATTTCCACTCTAGCTGAAATCGTATATATTCTGTCTCTTCCGTTTTTTCCAAGTTGTGATACACAATATTCATCGCTTTCTCATCACCTTCGTATCATTCCTACTCAGTTTAGTGTCCTTTAATCTACAATGTTTCATCGATCCAAGCGCATTTGACCATGTTTATACGACCATCTGCCACAATAGTTTTTAATGCACCTTTACTAGACCGAACCGTTGCTCAATTCCGTCTAGAATTACAATATAGTCCTCAAAGAATGGGGCGTTCCCCATGAGCCCATCAAGTCCTGAACCCTTGTAAGGATCAGGGGTCTTTTCGCTATAATAAATCATCGGTTTGCCCAATTCAAAGTCAGAAATGATCATTTCCTCTTTTGATGGTGCCCCAATCACTGTAATGTAGTTACCCCAAGCTGGAGCTTCTATAAAAATGTTATCAGTTTCTTTTCCCTCTCTGCCAGTGAACTGTTGCCATAAATCCTGATTAACATGTAGCGGAAAGATGCTTGAACCTGTGTCATAAGCTATTTTCAGAGGAGTCTCACCTACCATAGTCTTTACAACGAAAAGATGCCGAACCATTTCCGATTTGCTGAAAGTTACTTTCTCTACTATTTCAGCAGGCAATTGAGAAGCGGAATTAACAATCGCTAATCTGTTGTTGGGGAAATCCAATACTAAGATTCTATCCTTAAAAAAATCCATGCCCAAGGTACCAATACGAACGCCCGCATCCTCGGCCGTCACAGTTTGCCCGTAATTTTTCATTGTGGCAAAGATTGCATTCTTAGTATCATAACCCGCAATATTGCCGTTAAAACTTACAAGATCGTAGGTATCATTTTCTACAATCGTTTTGACCGCGATTCCGAGGCTGTCGATTGTAGTTTCATAAAACACTGACTGAGTACCTGTGTCAAGTTGCAACCAAAATTCTTGATCTGATTGTTCTAACTGGATAGGCACGAAGATTGCAGCCTTATCATAATAGGTTTCCCCTAACACATAATCTCTCCATTCAAATGGCTGCCAAGAGAAATCCTTGATCTCGATTTCATTCCAATTGGTTTGGGGAACAGATTTATTAGAACAACCTACCAACAACAGGGTCAAGCAAATAACGAACAAGGATGTGAATAATTTCTTCATACTAACCCCCTATAATAGCCTTGATTATATCGATCCATGTGGACTCTTAAACGAAACATAAGTAAATTTAAGTCTTTCGAATTACTTGAAGTTTTACATTCATCATAAATAACATGTCTGTACCCTCACAAAATGCTTAGTAAGACGATTAGGATAGCCCAAAACAAAGCCCTAGGTGCAATGTCGAACCTCTTTGTGTCACCTTCTAAAAATTGATCTGATAAATCTTTGAACCTTTATTTTGCTCGTCAAGTTGAATCAAAAAGTCTCCATATCGCAAATTCTCTTGACCCTCTTTTCTATACCAAACGAAATATGTGGTAAAAATAAACCCTTCAGCATATCTGGCATTATAGAAATTTACTCCTAAAACCTCTAGCTCTCCCTCAACTATGAGCTTACCATTACGAATTCCCGTATGAATCAACTCCATGGTGCTTCTTTTGTATCGATTCAACCCCAGCACGACTTTCTGGTTTAATTTAACCTCTAGTTTGCTACCCTGAAAATCAGACAGCGATCTATCGGCTGACAAAGCATTTGTTTGTTCTTCAAATTCAAGAAGACGATTGTCTTTGAGAACTTGAAACAATACAGCACCCACATCATAACAACTAACTCTTACAGGGTAAAAATAATCAGTAACTAAGACGCGCGTTTTAAGCTGTTCTATGCTTTTTGTATACAATTCTGGGGAAAGTTGCTTTAGTGCATTGAGCTCGACATACTGTGCAGCACCTTCGACCTCTTCTACCGACGCTTCGTAGCCGTACTCATAAGGGAATTTGTCTCGCCTATATGCTCTATAATCCAGGAAACTTGTATATGCATCTAGATTAAACTCTTCCATTAATCTAAAAGAATCTTGTTCTCTTCGTATTTTAGACTTAAATTCACTTCTTCGTAGCGATATCTACAAAGAGCATCGTACTCATTCGGAAACTTTGACTCTCCCCTTGTATTTTGAAACGCATGAAACATTTCGTGGATAATCTTTGAAGCCAGAATAGTCGGATTCATGGGTTCCATTACATGCCATATTGCGATAAACTCACCTTCATGAACTAATGATGTGTTTGCTACAAACGTTGGGGGCTTAAATATAAACCTACCATTAAAAAAGCATTTTTCTGCATCATAAAGTGCAAATTTGAAAGGTGCAAATCCCTGCCATAATTCTTCAAAACGTATTTGGTCAATATTGCTCTTCACTTCGAAATATAAGCTTTCTAAGTTCAAATTGATCTTCCTCTCTTTTGTCTCTTTCTATTTCTTCAGCATTTTGCAGATGGAGTACTTTTTCCACCTACTCTATTAAAAGTTCTGTTACTGACACTTCGCTATCAATCGTTTAAATTCCTATTATATTAAGATAAATATTTTTACCTTGGGCATAGCGTCCAATGTTGATTTTAAGAAAACTTGGAGTTATTATCTTGTTCATTGCGCCTATTGTTTTGATTTTCTTTTTTTGGATCGTTCCTATATCATAGTTACGAACTGCAGAACATTTTAGACTAAAGTCCAGTCTTGTAGACTTATGTGCTGAAATATTCACTTGTTTCATGCCATAAAAAAGATAGCCGGCTTACATGACCTG
>CALCNS010000172.1 GCA_937897315.1 uncultured Bacillota bacterium | reverse complement strand
GACCACCGAGATCTACACTCTTTCCCTACACGACGCTCTTCCGATCTGAGCAATATCCCTGATATTTTGCACCAAAATCCAAAGTGACAAAGTCTCCGTCTGATAACATGCGATCGGTTGGACGACCATGAGGCAATGAGGAGCGCGGACCGGATGCCACGATGGTTTCAAAGGCTAGCCCTTCGGCTCCTTGTTGTCGCATATATCGTTCCATTTCCAAGGAGACTTGAATTTCAGTCATCCCTGCCTTCATGTAACTTAAAATGTGCAAGAAGGTATGTTCACTGATATCGGCTGCTTTCTGCATTTTACAGAGTTCTTCGTCATTTTTCACCATGCGCTGGTCTTCCACAACGGAGGACAACGGGACAAACTGTAACTTAGGGTTGGCGTTGATTAAGGATGTTGCCAGTGAATAAGACATATGATCTTGCTCAAAACCCAAGCGGACAACTGAAAGTTCAGTTACTAGTTGTTGAAAGGTTAACGCAAGACTATCTGTTTGGCGAATTAAGCGAAAATCGGGTGCTTGCAGAGTGGCTTGCTCGTAGTAACGGAAATCCGTGATTAAGTTCGCTGTTTCGGCAGTAATCAACAACCAACCGGAAGAGCCGGTAAATCCGCTTAAGTAGGTTCGGTTTTCAGGATTGGTGACCAATAACGCATCTAACGATTGTTGTTGCAGGGTATCACGCAATACAGAAATCAGACTCATGCTGTACCTCCTCGTGATTTAAACTTTACAGGATATTTTACCATAAGATTCGAGGTACTTCAACTATTTCGGTAGATTTTTTTGCATGATACTGGAATCAGTCTGCTCGAATTAAAATTCTTCCACTGACCGGCTGTATGACAATCGCCAATCGAGTGTTCATCCGATTGGTAACCCGAATTGTACAACCGATGGAGGGAGTTCCTTTTGGGTTATAGCTAATATTCAAGGTGCTGGGATTGACGATCTTTATGCTACTGGGTAACGTGTAGTAGGGATACTGCGGTTTTAGTCCATAGTATCGTACAATTCTCTGCTCTTCAGATTGATACAAACAAACAACACGTAAGGTACAGTTTTCGCGGATCGCAGTGATCTGAGTTTTTCTCAATTGAAACGTGATTTCTCGCACTACCATATGGAGTTTCCAATCGTCCAATACCCCTTTCAGTTTGGGAAGCGTCAACGTCACGATAAAACCTAAGAGGACTAGACATAATAACATCTCGATTAGTGTGAATCCTTTACGGTGCAACAAAGGGGTTCCTCATTTCTGAAGGGGGTAACGCGATACTACTTTTCGCAATCACTTTTTGGCAACTTGTGAATCGAACTTCATAATTCCATGTAATACATGGTTGATTTTCGTCATGGGACATCGAGATATGCATGCGTTCCTCCTCCATGAACCACGGCATTTTTTGAATTTCGTTTAACCAATTTAGAAACTCCAGAAAGCTACCCTGCCAAGTGAAGTGAAGCAATAGGGTTCTTTGAACCTCCTCCGCCGATTGTTTGGATTCAAGAACAGTAAAAAGACCTCCGAATTGTTGCATACTCCGAGAAAGAGATCGCTGGACCTCTTCCATATTTAACGATTTCGATGGAAGGACCAGCCATTGGTCAAGTTGTTCTTCTAGTTTTTGAATTTCTTCCAGCAAAGCCTTTTCCTCGCTTAATTCGATAGGTTTTTCTATCGTCATGCTTTTCCACTGCATGTAAAGAGGAAGCCAATATTGCATCAGGCAGAAAAGCAAAGAAAGGCATAAAACAATAGTCAGCAAACATTGTTCACGAAAGGATATACGATAGTTCAATTGGAATCATCCTCGTTTACTCGATATTTCATGAAAATATCATAACCATTTCCTACTTTTTTACGAATATTGCTCTGTTCATGAATCCATATTGAAGATGGACTATGTGCCAGTACATATGAAATGTCGTCTATGCTGGTAGAGACACCCTGTATCGTAAGCGTCTGATCGGACTCCAATTGCATGGATGTTAAGTATAAACCATGGTCATCTAATATGGGATACTGAAGGAAGTATGCCTGAATCAAGGAAGAGCCAGTAGGAATGGTTGTTTCCCGATACTCTTTTAGTTTTGTTTTCAGTTGATCTCGCTTGTTTTCGAGTAAGACAATGGATTGATGTTGGTCAGCATGATCTAAACTACTATGCTGCTGCTGTTCTATTTCATGAAAAAACCAATACCCACTCACAGTAGCAAGCAGATGAAGTGCAAGGAGCACATAGAGGCTTTGTTTCATCAGGCGTTGTACTTGGAACCGTTGAGAGGGTTGTTTGGGAAAACGGAAGTAGCACCTCATAAGATGTTCCCCCTTGGTTTCATACATAATAGCTGAGTGATTTGAGCGGTTTTATCTTCTTCTAATGGTTCCAAAAAGTGTATATTTGGAAAATGAACTTGCCAATCTCGATGAATAATGGCCATCCTATCAAAACTTTGAACGTTGCTTTCTGAAACACAAAAAACACAAATAGGAATAGCTTGAGGATTTTTTTGTATAAGGTAATGAAGATATGCTTGCAGGTGGACTTGAAGGGAATTTGGTGTCTGACAGTCCTTCTGGTCAGGCCAATTGAAATCACGATAGTGGGTGAGTAAACCAGATTCAAGAAAATGAATTCTCATCCAATCTGCTTGAATTTCTAACAGAATTAACTGGTTTTCTTGGGAAGAGATGCCAAGTAGTTCCAAATATAAAGAAGGCCTTAAGACAATCGAGTCCAGATGAAAGGGGGTTTGCTCGCAAGCATCCAAAAAGCACTGGAAAGGTTCTCGTTTCAAGGCATACATCATACCTGACCATCGATTCTCTTTTTTTCTTTCTTCGACAGAGGTCGGATGAATACCATGCGATATGAAATACTTGTCCGGAGAATCAATCAGCACTTGTTCATCGTAGATATGGAGCGCTTTATGCATCGCTTTGTTATTGAGAAACGGGTATTCGGGTAAAGGACGAAGCAATAGATTGGATTCAGGCAGACAAATATGCAGATTTGCTCCCTTCTTCGGATGGTACTGTTGCATTTGCTGCAAGAAATCAGCCCAAGTAAATGGTTTCAACAGAGAGTCTTCATAAGATTGTGAAATGTGTTGTATCGCGGTCAAGTTTGTACCTGATTTTTCATAAAGAGAAGCACGAATTTGATGTAATTGGATGTCGAGCCCCCAACATAGTCTGGTTTTGCCAAATAACGTAATGAGAAAACACCCTTTCCTTATTTATGAAAGACAATTACGCAAATAAAAAGAGCGTTGGGTGGGAGGAATATCCGAACCCTTCGCTTGGATTAAAACTCTCAATAAAAGGCCATGGGAATGGGTGGAAACATAAAAGCTTATAAACTCAATTCCGAGAGCCAGTTGAACCGTACCGGGAGAGGATTCGGCTGTGATGGTTTCATACAAGATTCCTGAGTAGCGATTGACATAAAAGTCGTATCCTTTGGTTTTGTCATTTTCTTTTACCAATAAACGTAGCCGAGGACCATTCTCCAGGTTGGCAGGCTTGATTTCCACTTGGTACGCTTGAAGGCTCAGTAAGCGTATGCAATCCAATGCAGTTTGTACTTGGAAGTTTTGCTCGCTTTGGATACTGTCATAAACAAAACTTTTGGTCAGAGTTTTTTGCATGGAGAGGATCATTAGAGATAAGATACCAATGATTGCGAGAGAAAGAATGCATTCAAGAAGTGAAAATCCCTTTTTATGGGTCATAGTACACATCCATAGAACAATGTTGAGATAAACTCATACCGGTTCTCCATGTGAGTGTGAAACGAATCAAGGGACACAAGTCGGGATTGAATCGGTTCATGTGTTGCCAAGATCGGTGAAAAGAATGATTCTGCAGGGTGTATTCATCTTCGTAATATCCCTGTTGCAACACGAAATGGATTTTGTCATCGAGTTCACCACTATATAGGCTCTCTAAGCTGTCTTGCATCGCTTCCATCGCTTTTTCGTGGCGAAAGGTATCACTCAGCGAGATTTGATTTTGTAAGTATAAATAGAAGAAAGAAAAACCAATGCAGCAAAATAAGGCAAGAGCCAGAAGTACTTCCATGAGAATATAACCTTTCTTCATTCATCATTCTCCAGTGTTAACGATACACCAAACGACTTTCAATCAGGTAGATTCCGTTCGAAAAAGTGACGAAATAGGGCTCTTCTAAGAAGGGGATTTTTTCTGAAATCGGATCGACACACAGA
>CALCNS010000171.1 GCA_937897315.1 uncultured Bacillota bacterium | reverse complement strand
TTCCGATCTAACGAAACCGGTTATGCCGCCATAGGTCATGTTCGTTATCCAACCAGTGGTGGTACTTCTTTGTTGAATTCTCAACCGCTTCTCATTCAGTATAAAGGTGGCCAATTAGCATTAGCTCATAACGGTAATTTAGTGAACTCCAATGAACTGCGATTGGAATTGGAACAAAAGGGTTCCATCTTTCAATCGACCATTGACAGTGAAGTCTTCGCACATTTGATCGCTAGAAGTAGTTTTGATGGGTTGGAGACAGCACTAACCGAAGCAGCACAACGGATACGTGGTGGTTATGCTATCTTGTTCTTGACGGCTGACAAAATGATCGCCATGCGAGACCCCAACGGGATTCGTCCTCTGGCTTTAGGACGGTTGGGTGACCATTACGTGGTAGCCAGTGAAAGCTGTGCTTTCGATACCATCGATGCAACCTTCCTCCGTGAAATCGAACCCGGTGAAGGGATCTCCATTGATCATAACGGCATCAGGAGTTTTCATGCTGCACCTGCCGGTCGTCACAATCTTTGTGCCTTCGAATATATCTATTTCGCCAGACCCGATACTACCATGTATGGCAGCAACATTCATGCAGTACGCAAAGTCTTAGGAAAGCAATTAGCTTTGGAAGCACCGGTAGAAGCCGATTTGGTGACCGGTGTTCCAGATAGCAGCATATCGGCAGCAATTGGATATGCAGAGGCGAGCGGAATTCCTTATGAGATGGGATTAATCAAAAACCGCTACATGGGTAGAACATTTATTAAACCGACACAAGAGCTGCGAGAAATCGCCGTTCGGCTCAAATTGAATCCTGTACGAAGCATCGTGGAAGGGAAACGTGTCGTGTTAGTCGATGACTCCATTGTTCGGGGCACCACCACCAGCCATATTATCAAGCTCTTGAAAGAAGTGGGTGCGAAAGAAGTTCATGTGCGAATCTCATCTCCCCCTTACCGATTCCCTTGTTATTTTGGGATCGACACCTCTGCAAGGGGTGAACTGATTGCAGCTAATTACAGCATTGAGGAAACCTGCAAAATCATCGGAGCCGATAGCTTATATTATTTACAGCAACCTTCTCTGGTTAAAATTCTGGCCGATCGCGGTATACCGATTTGTGTGGGATGTTTTGACGGAGATTATCCGGTTCGTATCCCGAACATGCATTTGTAAGGAGCTAAGAACATGGAAAAGAAAGAAGTATTGCGATATGCTGATGCCGGAGTCGATGTCGATGCCGGCAATCGTGCCGTTGAGCTCATGAAAGAAAAAGTCCGATCCACCTTCCGTCCAGAAGTTATGGGTGACTTGGGTGGGTTTGCCGGATGTTTTCGTTTACCTAAACGCAACATGGAACAACCAGTCCTGGTTTCCGGCACCGATGGAGTGGGCACAAAATTAAAGCTGGCTTTTGAAACGGGAGTTCATCACACGGTCGGACAGGATTTAGTAGCGATGTGCGTCAACGATATCTTGGTACAGGGTGCAGAACCCTTGTTTTTCTTAGATTACTATGCTTGTGGGAAAATTGACCCGGAACAAGTCGCTACGGTTGTCGGAGGAATCGCCGATGGTTGCAGCATGGCGGGCTGTGCTTTGATTGGAGGAGAAACCGCGGAAATGCCGGGGTTCTATTCGGTTGGAGAATACGATTTAGCTGGATTTGCGGTAGGATTGGCGGATGAAGCTAAACTCATCGATGGCAGAACGATTCGTGCCGGGGAC
>CALCNS010000170.1 GCA_937897315.1 uncultured Bacillota bacterium | reverse complement strand
TCGGGATCGTATGCCTTGGCGAAGTACTTGAACTTCTCGTCCTAGGCTAATACAGTGTTCGCGATATTGCTGAAAATATGCCGGTGCTTCGCCTGGCCAATCAGCGCATAAACGGTCAAGAGATTGAATCAATGCAGCAGTCAAGGTGGCTCTAGGAATCTTCTTCCCGGTTTCTAACCACAAGGAGGAAGCAGTGGACTGCAAATCTTCAGGGAAATCGCTACGCTGGTGTAGAACATTCAGTCCTACACCCACGATGAGATGCTGTATATGACCACTCTCGGGTTCAATGCTCATCTCTGTGAGAATTCCACCAATTTTTCGATGATTTAAGAGGATATCGTTTACCCACTTAATGCTGGGTTGGACATCATAGACTTCTACAATGGCCCTAATGACAGCGACGGCCACCCAAGCAGTCATGAAGGAAGTGTCAACGGGAGGTGTTTTCGGCCTCATCAGGTAGGAGCAATAAATACCACAATGCTCTGGTGAGTGAAAACTCCGACCTAAACGGCCCTTCCCTGCGCTTTGATGATCTGCTAGGATAATCAATCCTTGCTCTGCTCCTTGTTGAGCTCGTAAGGAACAATAGGTATTGGTGGAATGAATACTTTGGAAATATTCGATGTTTTGGATTCGTTCTTCTGGCAATAAAACACTTAGCTCCGTTAGAGTGATGTGATCGGGAGATGATTGTAAACAATACCCTTTATTTGTGATAGAGTCTATGATATAACCTTCGTTACGCAACGATTTTATGGCTTGATGAACAGCGGCTCGACTAATGTGTAATTCTTGACTCATCTGCTCACCGGAAATATATCCAGACGATTTATTCAACAGGACTAACACTTGATTTCTTGTCATTCACTCACCTCTTAAGCGAAACTATAGCACAGTAAAACGCCATTGTAAACATTGAGAAATATATCCTTGACAATGAACGAAAAGGAAGTCTATACTATTGTCAATCAAAAATATACGGAGGTTTACAATAATTGAAGACACAAGAATTGTCTCGAATCGCCACAGCCACATCCTTCATGGCGGTTTGCTCCTGGATTTCTCTTCCTTTCGCGGTTCCGTTTACATTACAAACATTCGCTGTCTTTTTGGCTCTGGGAGTTTTAGGAGGGAAAAACGGCTTTTTAGCCATCCTAGTATACTTGTTGATGGGTGCTGTCGGTGTGCCGGTATTCGCTGGTTTTCGCGGTGGTGTTGGTGTCCTATTGGGGGCTACAGGAGGATATCTCTTTGGATTTCTCCTTTCCGCTTTGCTCTATTGGGTAATAGAAGCCAGTATGAAGCAAAACCTCAGTCGGATAACCATGTCTGTAACGTTGATGAGCGGGTTGATGTTATGTTATGGTTTCGGGACCATATGGTTTTATTGGGTAGCTCTACAGGGAGGCAAGGTATTATCTCTATTCACCGTATTATCTTGGTGTGTCTTCCCTTTTGTCGTACCCGATGTCTTAAAAATGATGTTGGCTATTCAGTTAATCCCTCGTTTACGACGAGCCGTCAATATTCTTCCTGGACAACGTTCCGGTTCGCTGTAAAGCAAACAAGTTGCACAACGTAAGCAATGACCGGTATCAATACCTGCTTTCGCATCTTTCACCCAATCGAAATTCACCATGAAACCTCTACCGATATCGATGACGTCGACTCCGGTATGGAGGAGGATATTTTCTGCTTGCTCCGGAGAGGTAATTCCATTTGCTGCAAAGACTGGGATTTGAACAGCTTTCTTAATCCGTTCAGCGGCATAAATGATATCTAGGTAGGCATATCCTTCCGGTTTTGTAGCAATTTGCTCTCGACGGAAACCATAGGAAATATCGAGGAAATCCATTCCTGCTTCTTCCAATCGTTTGGCGTGACCGATCGCATCTTCTAGCGTGGGTTCAAATCCTCCTAAGCGGATGCCAACGATAAACTCCTTTGGGGTAAGATGGCGGATTTTGTGAAGAATCTCACGAATCCATAAGGTTCGGTCTATGCCATAGTCATCGGTTCTTCGATTGACCTTTGCATTCATGAATTGACATAGTAAATAATTATGGCAACCATGCAACTCAATACCGTCATAACCAGCTTGGTACGCTCTGACGGCTGCCTGAACAAAATCATCTTGTAGGGTATCTAGCGCATCCTTTGTCAACTCTACCCCAGTTTTGGGAAGTCCATCGTTTCTCACATAGGTATAGGGACTAGGGCACCAAGCATCCTCTACAATGCCAACTAAGCCCGCATGGTGAATTTGAACAAAAACAGGACAACCTTTTTGGTGAACCGCATCCACCAGTTGCCTATGACCCTCGACTTGTTCGTCATTCCACAAACCTAATTGACGGATTCCTAAACGGCCATGTGAGTTGATTGCGGTTGCTTCAACGATAATCAATCCGGCTTCGCCTTGGGCTAAACGTTGATAATGATGAATGGTTTCCGCGGCTACGATACCGGTGTGTGGTTCACTAAAGGGAGTGATCATGGGGGGTACGCAAATGCGATTCCTAAGGGTGATGGATTTGAGCTGTAGTGGAGTAAAAATCTTCATCATCGGCAGCGTCCTTTCTTTTCAAACTATAATGGTATTTTACCACAGAGTGGGCTTTCTTGAAAGGGAAAATCCAAAACAGTTAGAATCATAATAACAGCAAGATCGAAAGGATGATGGTTGTGAAGTGGCAAATCAATCGGGAGCGTATGCTGCGAGATCTAGACAACTTAAGGCAATTTGGTAAAACGGAGGATCAAGGCGTTTCTAGACATCCTTTTACTCCGGAAGATCACTTGGCACGCCAGTACCTCATACAGGAAGCCAAGAAATTTGGCTTTAGTGTTCGTTTGGACCCAGTTAGTACTGTTATTGCTCGATATGTTGGCAAAGATGAGAACGCACCAGCGATTTTACTGGGCTCTCATTATGATTCCGTCATCAATGGAGGAGCATTCGACGGGATCTTGGGTGTAGTGACTGCTTTAGAAGTACTGAGAGTGCTTAGCGAGAACAACATTCGTTTACAACACCCTGTAGAAATGATTGCTTTCAACGATGAAGAAGGTTCTCGCTTTGGTAAAGGTTTTGCCTGTAGTAAGGCGATGACCGGTCGCTTGACGCTAGAAGATGCAGAAACCAGTTTCGATAAAAATGGGATCTCCCTCGCAGAAGCGATGCAGAGGTCGGGATTTGAACCGAAGGATATCCCGTTAGCCAAGCGTCATTCAACAGAATTGCATGCCTTTGTGGAGTTGCACATAGAACAGGGACCCGTTTTGGATGCTCATCAAGAAGATATCGGCATTGTCACCACCATTGTGGGAACCTGTCGTTACCAGATTACTATATTTGGAAGGCCTGATCATGCAGGTACGACGCCCATGACGATGCGGAAAGACCCTTTGGTAGCGGCTGCTAAAGTCATTGCAAAAATACCGGAACTCGCTCGTTTGTACGACCCACAAGGAGTAGGTACGGTGGGCCAAATCAGTACAAAGCCCGGTGCAGCGAATGTCGTTCCGGCTTCTACCACGTTCTCACTCGATGTACGGTCTAAGATTCCTGGAGCAGCAAGAAATGCGGTACAGCGCATTTTACAAGAGCTGGAGACGGTATGTGGAACAGAGCTGAAGTTCGAAGCGAAAAACTTAAAGTCGCTTCAACAAGAAACACCAGTGGAAATGCATCCACAAGTTCAACAAGCCATTGAGAGCTCCGTGCAGCAATTTGGGATTCCTTATCGGTACATGTTTAGTGGTGCTGGACATGATGCAGAACTCATCGCGGAGTTGTGTCCTACCGGCATGATTTTTGTTCCTAGCGTGGAGGGGCGCAGCCATAGTCCGTTCGAATATACAAAACCCGAGCACATTGAAATCGGTGCCCGGGTGATGATGCAAACCGTATTGAATTTGGACTCTATGGATTTGGGCGCAACCCAGAATAGATAAGATAAACAGAAATCAGGATGGATCCGCTGATATCGATAATTTTTGTGTAAGGATGAGCAGGAGCTATGGCCACTGCAGTGAGCGCAATCACAACGCAAAGATCGACTGCAGACTTCGCTCGGTAAAGCTTCTCCTGCCCTTTCACAACTGCAACATAGGAATCGTGGGACATAGATCGATAACGCAACCAAAAATAGCTGTTGGTGAGCAAACCCAGAACTGCAATGGTCAAACCAACCGAAACATTTCCACCGGGTTGATACTGCCTAAATTGCATGACAGCCAGAATCAATAAAAGACAACCGGAGAAACACATAGAGATACGAACGGAGTGTTGGGAGAGCTTTTCCAAACGGTCTTGCTCTTCCGGCGTTACCGTTTTTCTTTTTAGCTGACGGTAAACCCACCAAGAAACGAACACCGCCCCAAGTTCCGTAGTTCGTCGAAGGAAATCAGCAAATTGTGTGATGGATAAGCTCATTAGCACCGATAAACCAGTGACCAGAGGTCCGGGTGAACTGAGTAATAAAGCAGACAGCATCGTTTTCTCGGCATCTCGAGGTTTTGCCTGATTGTGCATAGGCTTCATTTTAACCTCCTAATTGCCTAATGGTTAAAATGACAAACGAGATGTCGGTTGCAGCCGACAAAGGCACAGTGAGAGTATCAATACCACGATGGGATACCAGTTCTACCAACGCACATACTGGTGCAACCAAGAGGGCTAATAGTAAACACAAATACCATGGAAACACTGCATATGCCCAGCCGGTAAAAAATATAGCCGCTGCTGAAGCAAACGCCATGGCAAAGGTACCTTCTAATGTTTTCTTTTGATCCACCCCGGGTACACGTACAAAGTGTTTGCCAAATCGTTTCCCCACGAGTGCAGCTGCGGCATCGCCATAACCCCAAGCCATAATCGCAATAGGGATGACTGCTTTCCAAAAGCTACCTCCCCATCCCCAATAAACCATGAACAAGATCATCATCATAACATATGCTAGTATCAAGCTAGACTTTACTTCACCCTTGGATCGTTCATTGAGAAAGCGTTTATAAATACCAGTGTGTTCCAACAAGGTTAAAACCGGGTAGACGATGACTATAAAAGCAAAGGAGATTAAAGTGGCAATCTGCCAAGTTTCACTGGTATAGATAAGTAAAAAAACGGACATAGCACAGGTAATATGGAAAGTCTTGCGAATGACCTCAGAGGGAATCATATGAAGCTTACGCGCCATTAGAACTAGAAGAAGTGCAGAAACATAGAAACCAACGAGGTAGATAAAACCTCTAAATACGGCAGCGACCACAGGCGCACCTCTTCTCTTTTAATATCTGTTATATTATACAAGGTTCCTCCGTTGAAAGCAACTGTGGAGCTACTCGGTTTGTTTTCGTATCCAAAGACTTTCGTGATGGTGGGGGTGAAAACCAATTTGATAATAGAATTGTTGTGATGAACCAACGAGGGCATACTTTGCGCCTAATTTTGCACAGCGATTCAGCGCTTCGTAAACCACAGCTCTACCTAAGCCCATCTTACGATATCGAGGATCCGTAGCAACCGGCTCGATTTCAGCTGCGTCATTTAGCGAATGATACCACGCCCCAGAATGTGCTACATACTCTCCTTCAGGAGAAACAACGGCTAACACTAATTCAGGGAGGATCATTGGACTCGACAACATTTGTTTCCGTACCGCTATCGTTTCTTCATCAGTCGGCGTGGGGCCTTCATGATTGAAACCACACCACATCACTTGATTATATTGGTGCCAATCCCAAGAGTCTGCTTTGCTGATGATCTGAAAACCTTCCGGTAAAACATAATCAAAATACTTGTCGAGATCGATGATGGAGGTATGATCTCCTTTGGTGGTAGGTATGAATCCTTTTGTGGCGGCGATTCGCTGCATAATACGGTCATGGTCGCTCACGACTAGCGTCAGATTATGCTGATGATGAAGGTTCGCTATCGCGTAATCCATCATCTCGGGTAACAAGTATCGGTAATCGGGATCGGTAACTAAAAAAGCCTCGCCCAAATGACTTTCGTAGGTTGCCAGAGCGACCAATTGCTCTTGATCTTCCCACAAACCAATTCTGGATAACATGGTTCGGTCCAAGGCAGCATGAGTCGTCATCCATTCCCATCGAGTCCAGGTAAAATTGACTTCA
>CALCNS010000169.1 GCA_937897315.1 uncultured Bacillota bacterium | reverse complement strand
CTATGGGAGATTGGTGGCAGCAAATTCTATGAGCGAGATTTAGAATTGCTGTTGTCGATACACCAAAAACCGACAGGCATTTCCTATGTTTATTTAGAACCATTCATGGAAATCGAAAAATATTACCCGGTGATTCGTCACTTTAAGAATGCCGGGATTCATCAGCATATGTATACCAATGGCACTCTAGCCACCGAAGAAAATTTGAAAGCGTTGGCGGAAGCGGGGCTGAATGAACTTCGCTTTAACTTAGGCGCTTCCAATACTGCTGATTTCGTGATTGAGAACATGAAAACGGCAAAAAAATATATTCCGTTTGTTGGCATAGAGACGCCGATGACGCCTGAGTTTTTCCAAGCCTTCTTAGCGAAGAAAGAACTCATTCTCCAAACTCAACTCGATTTTATGAATTGCGCAGAATTGCATTTGAACGAGAATAACATCGATAACTACTCGGGAGAGAATATGTATATTTCCAGGCATGGTTATATTTCCCCTATTTGGAGCCGGGAGCTCAGCTTACAACTCATGGCTGTGGCTGGGCGTGAACAATGGGGTATCGTGGTTCACGACTGCTCGAACGACACAAAATTTGCGAGAGGGTTAAACTTGAGCAACAAAGAAGGCAAGTGGTTTGGTGCGAGCGATTATGCTTGTGAGTTTGAGAGTTTCCCCTTTTCTTCCTTTTTGCCCGTTTTAAACGATGAGAATTTCCATTTTCTAGAAGAAGAAACCTTACCGATACGCTATCAACCACCCATGCTGAAGTTTGATTTTTAAAGGAGAGATGGACATGTCGCTACAAGACTATGGAACTCTGCTCGAAATCTTGAAAAACCGATTTGAAAAGAACAAGCACCGTCATCCGGAACTATCTTGGTCCTTTGTACTGGCTCGTATTGAAAGAAGAGAGAACAACCTTAGAACACTCCAACGCATGGAAGAGACGGGCGGAGAACCCGATGTGGTCTTTTATGACCAACAGAACGATGAACTCATTTACTGTGATTGTTCTGCGGAATCCCCAAAAGGAAGAAGAAGTCTCTGCTACGATCGCATCGCTTTAGATGCACGGAAAGAGAATAAGCCAGTGGGGAATGTGGTCGATATGGCAGCAGAAATGGGTGTTGAGCTTTTGAACGAAACACATTATCGTGGATTGCAAGAGATAGAACCCTTTGACACGAAAACGTCCAGCTGGGTACAAACACCTCAGAAGATACGAGAGATGGGCGGTGCACTCTTCTGTGACCGTCGGTATGATACGGTTTTCGTGTATCACAACGGTGCGGAATCGTATTATTCTTCCCGAGGTTTCAGAGGTGTATTGAAAATCTAGTAAAGGAGGGTATCCCATGTGGCAATGCCCAAAGTGTAAAAGAGAATTCAAACATAACAATCAAGACCATTTTTGCGAAGAATCCCCTAAAACCGTGGAGGCATATATCTTGGCTCAACCCGATACGATTCGACCGTTGTTGCAAAAGGTTCGCGAGACCATCCGTTCTGTATTGCCGGGTGCTGAGGAAAAAATATCATGGAGCATGCCTACCTTCCGAAAAAAACAAAACATCATTCATTTTGCTGCCTTCAAGAATCATATGGGGTTGTATCCGGGCTCGGAAGCGATTGAGCAATTTGCCGAACAACTCAAACCTTATAAAACCAGTAAAGGGGCCATTCAATTTCAGTATTCGGAACCGGTGCCGTTTGAGCTCATCGCAGAGATCGCCACATGGTGCTATATGACCGGCAACCATCACTAAGGAGGATTTCCATGTTTCGTGAAATGAGAAGAAACAAGCAATTATTAAACCACATGGACACAGAGAAGGTGTTATGTCGAGCAACCAATGGGGTTTTGGCGTGCATAGGGGATATGGATTATCCGTATGCGGTACCCATGAGTTTTGTATATCATATGGGTAGAATCTACTTTCATTCTGCCAAGCAAGGACACAAAATCGATGCCATACAAAAGAACAGCAAAGTTTCGTTTGCTGTCATTGATGAAGATACCATTGTCAGTGCGGAGTATACGTCCTATTTTCGAAGCGTGATTGCCTTTGGCAGAGCCAGAATTGCAGAAGGGGAAGAACACGTAGAAGCATTACGTGCCCTAGTGGAGAAATATTCTGCAGATCAACCTTTAGAAGCCAAAGAGAAAGCAGCGTTGGACTGCCAACAAACCTACCTTATTGCTCTGGATATTGAGCATATGACCGGGAAAGAAGCGATAGAATTCGTGCGAGCTAACAAAGAATCAAAATAGAATCGGAAAGGGGAGATGTATGAAGTGGCGAAACTTTCAAAAAAAGCGTACAAGAATACATTAGAGGAACTGCAAAATGAATTGGTCAATTTACAAGACTGGATTGTTCACAAAGGCCTTCGTGTGGTGATCTTATTCGAAGGTCGCGATGCGGCCGGAAAAGGTGGGGCAATCAAACGTATTGTCAAAAACTTGAACCCAAGAACATGCCGAATTGCCGCTCTCCCCAAACCGACCGACAAAGAACGAACTCAATGGTATTTTCAACGCTATGCTGCCCATTTACCCTCTGCCGGAGAAATGGTCTTATTTGACCGAAGTTGGTACAACCGAGCCGGTGTGGAAAGAGTCATGGGGTTTTGTAGCGAAGAAGAGTATTGGGATTTCCTGAAAGCAGTGCCCCGGTTTGAGGAACTCCTGATTCGCTCCGGTATCATCCTGATCAAATACTGGTTTTCTGTGAGCGATGAAGAACAAGAGAAGCGCTTTCAAGACCGAATCCACGATGATGCCAAACGATGGAAGCTCAGCGAAATGGACAAAGAAGCACGAGCTCGCTGGGTAGATTACTCCCGTGCCAAAGACGTGATGTTCCAATATACCGATACCGAGCAATCCCCATGGTATGTCGTGGACTCCGATAACAAGAGGCATGCACGCATTAACGTGATCTCCCATATTTTGAGTCAAATCCCTTATGAAGATATCCCACATGCTGAGTTTATTTTGCCGGAAAAGCAAAAAGACGAAGGATATACTCGGCCACCCATGCAGAAACTAAAATATATCCCTGACATTGCTGGGAACATGGCGAAGAAAGAAAACTAAGGAGGTGTAGCACGATGCAACGACAAGTAGAAAAGCAAGTTCGCGGATTTCGCACTTCCGACGGAGCGGGTGTGAGTTTAGTAAGGGTGCTTGGACATAACACAGTGAAGGATTTTGATCCCATTCTCATGCTAGACTCCTTCGATAGTGTGAATCCAGACGATTATATTGCCGGTTTCCCTATGCATCCACATCGCGGAATCGAAACGGTGAGTTATATCTACCGGGGTAAGATGACGCATAAAGATAGTTTGGGCAACGAAGATACCATATCCGATGGTGAGGTACAATGGATGACGGCAGGATCTGGCATATTGCACGAAGAAAAGCTCCCCGCATCGGAACGCATGTTAGGTGTGCAGCTGTGGTTGAATTTACCGGCCAAAGACAAAATGTGCAATCCGGCGTATCATAGTATTAAGAATGACGAAATCCAGGAAATCCTCTTCGAGGGTGGAAAAATTCGTCTTCTTGCCGGAACGTATGAAGGGATTCAGGGCTACCAAAGCTTGTATCTCCCCTTAGATTACTATGATATCCACTTAAACCCCGGAGTTTCCAAAGTCATTCAGACACCGAAAGACAAATCGGTTTTATTGTTTACCCTTTTGGGTGATGTCACCGTGGGGGGAGTTTTTGTTTCTGAAAAAACCGCCGTTCACGTCTCTGCAGGAGATGAAATTGTGATACAAGCAGCGGACCGCTACTCTCAGGTTCTGTTTGTCAGTTCC
>CALCNS010000168.1 GCA_937897315.1 uncultured Bacillota bacterium | reverse complement strand
GGCGCTTTTTTATACCCAAAAAGGAGGAGATACACATGGATTATAACAAAACACTCAATTTACCCGATACTCAATTCCCCATGCGTGCTAATCTACCGGAAAGAGAACCGGTGCAACTGGAAACCTGGTATACCCCCAGTTTGTACAGTCAAATTCGGGCAGCACGACAAGGATCTCCGAAGTATATTTTCCACGACGGTCCGCCTTATGCCAACGGCGATATGCACATTGGCCATGTTCTCAACAAAACCTGGAAAGACGTCGTGGTCAAATACAAGACCATGCGTGGGTTCGATGTACCCTACACACCGGGTTGGGATACTCATGGCTTGCCGGTAGAGTATGCGGCGATTCGCCAAATGGGATTAAACCGCAAGGAAATGACCCCCTTAGATTTGCGCAAAAAATGTGCCGAATACGCCAAAGGCTGGATGGAGAAACAGCGAGAACAGCTCAAACGCTTAGGAATCATCTGCGATTGGGATGACCCTTATATGACGTTGTATCCTAAGTATGAAGCCAAGCAAATGGATGTATTTACGGAAATGTTCAAGAAGGGTTTGTTCTATAAAGGTCTGAAACCGGTGCATTGGTGCCCCACCTGTGAGACGGTATTAGCTGAAGCTGAAATCGAATACAACAACAAAACCTCTCCTTCCATATATGTGGCTTTTGAAGTCGCAGAGGATCCCAAAGGTGTTTTACCGAGTTCCAATGTACCGGTAGACTTCGTGATTTGGACAACCACTCCTTGGACCTTACCCGCCAACCAAGCTGTTTGTTTGCACCCGGAATTTGATTATGTGCTCTTTGACCATGGTACACGCCAGGTGATCGTCGCCAAGGAATTACTGAACTCGGTTCGCGAGAAATGTCATATTCACGATGGCTACACCGTAACACAGTTCAAAGGTCGTGAACTGGAAGGTATGGTCTGTAAACACCCGTTCTATGAGGAACGCCGTTCCTTGGTCATTTTAGGCGAACACGTCACGCTAGATACCGGAACCGGTTGTGTGCATACCGCTCCCGGGCATGGGGTAGAAGACTTTGAAGTGGGCAGAAAATACAACCTACCCATTATGAACCCCACGACCGGTTACGGCACCTTTACCGAAGAAGCCGGAAAATATGCCGGAATGAAACTGGAAGCAGCCAATAAGCAAATTATCGAAGACATGCTGGAATCGGGACGTTTGCTGAACCAGGGACATATTGAGCATTCGTATCCACATTGCTGGCGATGCCACAAACCGGTGATGTTTAGAACCACCGAACAGTGGTTTGCTTCGGTAGATGCCATTCGTCAACAAGCAATGGATGAAATTGAAAAAGTCAAATGGTAGATCGGAAGAGCACACGTCTGAACTCCAGTCACGTTTCGGAATC
>CALCNS010000167.1 GCA_937897315.1 uncultured Bacillota bacterium | reverse complement strand
CAAGGTAGGTATTGGTCCTGGTTCCATTTGCACCACTCGAGTGGTAGCCGGGGTTGGCGTACCTCAAATCACAGCGGTTGCCAATTGCGCCGAGGCCGCCTTAGGATCCGGTGTCACCATTATTGCGGATGGTGGTATCAAATATTCCGGCGATATGATTAAAGCTCTAGCTGCCGGTGCCCATGTGGTCATGGTTGGCAATCTGCTGGCGGGAACCGAAGAATCTCCCGGTGAAACAATTATCTATCAGGGAAGAAGCTATAAATTATACCGTGGGATGGGCTCTTTAGGAGCAATGGCGGAAGGGTCCAAAGCCAGATACTTCCAGGAAGAAGCCAAAAAGCTGGTACCGGAGGGAATTGAAGGACGAGTTCCTTTCAAAGGTCCTGTTTCAGATACTTTGTTCCAGTTGGTTGGCGGGATTAAAGCTGGCATGGGATATTGTGGATGCCGCACTCTAACAGACTTGCGCAAAAACGCTAAGTTTGTCCGAATTACTTCAGCCGGCTTGAAGGAAAGTCATCCACATGACGTTACCATTACTCGTGAGGCACCAAATTACAGCGTATAAGATTTGAGTAGAACACTGTTCGATGAGAATGGTGTTCTTTTTTCGTTGCTTTAGAGGAAAAATCGTCGGATTTATATTGAAGAAGGGAAGAGCGGTGTGCAAAGAGAAGATAAACAAGAAATTGGCTATTGATTAGGAGGTGATAAATGGTGCCCCGTTATCCAAAGATTACACCCCCTTTACTCCCCATGCCGCGAGCAGTCCGGTGGCATAAAGCCGATATTCAACTCCCTTCACCCTTTATTCTCAAAGTGTCTTCGGAAGATCTCATGGTATTAGGAGGAATCATTCAGGGTTTTATACAAAAAGTCGAAGAGCAGGTCGGTATCTCGGTCGATATCGACACCTCCGAAGTTCCATATGAGGGCTTTCATTGTCAAATCACGACCAACGCAACTCGCTTTCGTCATGAGCAAGCATACCGTTTGGAAATTTCCGAACAGGCCATTCTTCTCGAATCCAAAAGCAAAATCGGTGCAGCGTATGCTCTACAAACACTTTTACAAATATTTTTGTTTAGTGGAAGAACCGTACCAACCTGTTATATCACGGATCATCCGGATGTAAAAATCAGAGGAGTGCACTTGGATTTGTTTGATGGAGGGATTCCTCAGCAGCACACCATGGAAGAACTCATCACCCTGATGTCTGCATTGAAACTGAATAAGCTCGAGCTGTTCTGTGTAGATGAAGTGAGTCAAACCCAAATATCGGATTTGCAGATTTTCTTCTGGCAAAAATTCGCACAGGAACGTATGGTCGAGATGTCTTGGCATCGAGCAAGCCGAACAAACACCCAGGATACAGAGACGTGCTATGTGCATCCCAAAAGGTCTGCCTTTACCGGTATTCAACCAACCATACAGGACCTTAGCATCTTAAATCAAGAGTATTCTGGCTATAGCCTCCAATTTCAGGAAGTCACAGAAAAAGCACCCACATTTCTTTTTATGACCTACTCATTACTAGCATGGAGTAGTAAGCTGTGGTGTCAAGAGACGAATAAGGATCAAGATGGACATGCATGGCTAGATGAAATTTATTTTCACGAACGCAGCGGTTCCGCTGCATCCTTGTGTCATGGCTTAATCCATGCCTGCCCAAACAACCAGGAGGACTTACAGCATTGGGTAGAAGAACGATTTTTTGGTCCTAACTTGTCTAGGAGCAATCGACCTCTGACGGAAAATGAACTCATTGCATGGAAGCAATGGCGCGATAACGTGATTCGTGAAGTGGCTCAATTGGAATACCTGGAGTTCCAAAGGGTCGGAGGGAAATGGTTTTTAAATGAACTACAACATACCTGCCAATGGTTGCTCATCGCTCTAGATGATGTAACAAATCCAAACCCAGATCACCATAAAATCGAAAAAGCATTGAGAACATATCGGGACTATCGAAACCGGAGATATGTGGCGAAAACTACAGCTCTGTTTCGTTCGAAATAGAATCCAGTGAATACGCGAAGGAGGCACTCTCATGTCCATGACAAAAAACAAAGAAATGCTCTTAATCCCCGGTCCAACTCCTGTTTCTGACGAAGTCTACGAGGCTTTGTCTGCCGAAACCTATGCCCACACAGATCCACGTTTTGTCGCGAATTATCGCAATGCGATTGCCATGACCAAAGAGATGTTGCATTGTCATGATGGTCAGGTGTTTGTTATTTGTGGGACCGGCACTCTGGCCATGGAGATGGCTTTAGTCAATACGGTCAAACCCGGTGAACGAATTTTGGTCTTGTCTCATGGCTATTTTGGTGATCGATATATTCAGTTAGGAAAAGCCTTTGGCATTGAAGTCGATACCTTACAGTCCACATGGGGCGAACATGTGTGTTTATCAAAATTACGAGAAATGTTATCTGCTAAAACGTATAAAGCAGTTACCGTGACCCATGTAGATACTTCAACCGGTGTGGAAGCCGATTTGGATATGCTGGTACCACTCATTAAAGCCAGTGGTGCATTGCTCATACTTGATGGTGTTTGTGCAACTGCAGCTGTCGAAGAGAATATGTCCAAGCAGTATGCGGATCATCCCGATTATCGTATTGATGTGGTTTTAACCGGTAGTCAGAAGGCGATTGCTGTTCCTCCCGGGATTGCAATTGTCGCTTTTGGTCCCAAAGCTTTGGCAGCTCGTGCGGCGATGGAAACCATTCCTGCCTATTATACGGATTTAAAAATGTGGCAACCTGTTATGGAAAATCCCTCCAAATACTTTGCAACACCGGCCGTTAACATGGTCAATGCGTACGAAGCGGGAATGAAACTGGTTATGGACGAAGGATTGGATGCTAGGTATGCTAGACATCGAAAAACGGCTAAAGCCGTGAGAAAAGCTTTGGCTGTTTATGGCATGAAAGCGCTTGCTCAAGAAGACCATGCAGCTCCGACCTTAAGCTGTATACTGTATCCACAAGGAATGGATGACTCTTCTTTCCGTACTTTCTGTGCAGAAAGAGGTATGGTGATATCGGGAGCACTTGCCTCATTGGCGGGTAAAGCATTCCGTCTGGGGCATATGGGAAATACCACACCAGAAATGTTGGAGAGAGCACTTGTGTTGATGGCGGAAGCCATGGCGGCTCAGGGACATCCGGTTTCTGCAGAATTGGCTGTGAAAACATTCCGTGCAGCTCTGGCATAAGAAAAGTCAAATAATGGCAAGGTCGTTTCGTTTCGGAACGACCTTTCTTTTGGAGGGCTGTTTTGATGATTGTATTTGGAGGGTCATTCAATCCCCCTACTCTTGCTCATTATCGTCTGGCACAACATGTACTGAATCACTCAGGCGAGGGTCCTATTGTTTGGATTCCCGTCGGCAATCATTATGCGAAACAGGGGTTAATTGATTGCCGGCATAGGGTTCAAATGTGCCGCGAGATGCTTCAAGGGGAAGAGCATATGTCTGTTTCGGAAATGGAGTGTAATGATACCCTGCCAATGGGCAGTTATCATACGTTGCTAGCGATTCAAGCAAATCATCCAAAAGAAGAAGTATCGTTTCTAATTGGGGCGGATCATCTCCCCGGATTGCCAAACTGGATTGAGGCAGAAACACTGCTGAGCAAGTTTCACATTTGGGTCGTGCCCAGACCGGGTTATACGTTGGAGCCTCATCTGAAAGATCAAACTTTTTTCGAACGACATGCATCGCACATTCATTACATTACGGATGCACCCGAAATGGATTTGAGTGCCTCTGAGATTCGACGGCAACTCGCTTCCGGAAAAGTATTATCGACACACATTCATCCTGAAGTCCTTAAGTATATCCTACAGAATCGCTTATATGGAGTGTGATTGTATGAAAAATATCAGTTTGTCGGGATTCCTACGCTTTGCCATGCCACGATTTGAGCTATCTTTGGCCAATCCGAAAGCAAATAAAGAACGCTTGGCGGACCTACTTTGCGAAGCCAATCGACTTAAGTGTCACTGGGCTGTTTTTCCCACATTAGCTTTGAGTGGCTTAACTTGTGGCGATTTGTTTTATCAGGATTTGCTATTGCGCCAGTGCAAAGAACAACTAATAGCCTTAGCAGAAGAAAGTAATCAGTGGCAAATACTAGCCAACATAGGTCTACCCATGCGAGTGGGCGAAAAGATTTATGCGTGTCAAGCCATCATCGGTCAAGGCCGTGTTTGGGCGATTCTTCCGCAGGAACAAATTTCAAGTGAAACCTCCGCATTTTCTGCTTGGAACGAAAACGAGACGATGCAGATGAAAATCGGTTCTTGGGAAGTACCGATCGGAAAGGGTCTTCTGCAGTGGGGACAATCGGAACAAACCATCCACATCATTCAAGGAGGAGAACGTGCAGCAGAGAATGCTGCCATACAAATTTGGACGGATACTGCAGAGATAACAGCAGGGAGTCGAGAACGCTTAGAAACAGAGTTAACCTACCTTAGCCAAAAGATACCTGCGGTTTGGTTATATACTGCTCCTGCGAGTGGAGAATCCGGTGGTGAAGTCATATATGACAACACAAGATTTTTGTTTGAAGCCGGGACATCTCTCATAGCGCAAGAAGTCGATCAAGAGATGCTATGGTCTGATGTGCATATTCGCAAAGTATCAAACCTTCGAACCCGGTTTTTCTCGAAAAAGAACCAAAGAAGCCGAGTACAAAGAAATACCATTCTTGCGGAAGTGCCATATACGGGTAGAGAAGTGGATGCTTGCGAACTGAAGTACCCTGTCTCGGTCAACCCCTGGTTGCCGGAGGATCAGGAACACCGGCTACGTTTTGTTCGCGACCTCTTCGATTTACAAGTACGTGGTGTCGTACAACGGTGGAAACATACCGGTAGCCAAGTGGTGGTTTTAGGCGTTTCGGGTGGGCTAGACTCCACCTTGGCTTTGCTGGTGAGTGTCGAAGCGGCAAGGCGGTTGGGAAAATCCGCGGAGCAGGTGTTAGCCATTACCATGCCGGGCTTTGGTACTTCAAATCGTACCTATGATAATGCTGCACAGTTGATGGAAAGTCTTCAAGTGCAAGCGAGAGAAATCTCTATCGTAGACGCTTGCCTTCAGCATTTCAAAGACATACAACAAAACCCCGAACGTCATGATGTGACTTTTGAGAATGCACAAGCTCGTGAACGAACTCAAATTCTGATGGATGTGGCGAATCAAGAAAATGGATTTGTGATTGGAACGGGTGATTTATCGGAAATTGCTTTAGGGTGGTGTACATATAACGGAGATGCTATGAGTATGTACAATCCGAATCATTCTTTGACGAAAACCACCATCCGAGAAGCCGCTAGCTGGTATGCATCGGCTTGCATGCCAGAAGGCATGTCAGAAGTGCTTTTCGCTATCCTACAAACACCAGCCAGTACGGAATCGATTCCCACC
>CALCNS010000166.1 GCA_937897315.1 uncultured Bacillota bacterium | reverse complement strand
GCCCTTCACGGTATGCTTGGGTTCAAACCCCAGTCTCACGATTTCTTCGTGCAAATACGCTTGAATTTCGTGGGTGAACCCGGCAATACTATCGATCGCCATGAGTTTTTTCAACTGCTCCAACATATAGAGCCGATACTGTTCCTTCAATTGACATCCACCTCTCTGTTTTATCTAGTTTGTCTTTCCTTCGACTTCATCCCAGAAGTCTGCCCATAACAAGAGCACCCGATCACAGTAGGTCCCAACTTGGCTGCTATCGACCTCCTCAATCCACAATTCTATTTGCTTCCGGACCCATCCCTGAATATCATTGTCACGATCGACCGACTTGGCCTGCCGTAGCAGTTCTTGGATGAGTCGTTTCACCTCATCGAATCGCCGGCCATAGGCTTCGGCGATTTTTTTTATGTCTTCTTCTTTAACAAGCCCGGATACCCGCTCAGGACGACGGATTTGCGCAACGAGTTGTCCATACGTTTCACTGGAGAATACGGCTTTTTCGCTCAATTGCTCCGCCAAGGTGATTTCGGCTTCCTTAATCGGTTGTTGCAGTACGTCCCAGGCAATAATAAACATTTTTTCGCGGTCCAAGACTGTGCTCCTGCCAATTTCGTTGCTTAATCCCAATTCCTCCGCCTTCACATCGACTTGATCAAACTCAAAATCCCCTTGCTCCTCGGAGTAGCCCAACACCCGTAAAAGCAACGTGGTATATTGCTGTTCATTCAACGGGTCTTGCGCCCCAAATTGCCCATTCCCCACACCCTTAATCCACTGTTTTTCCCATGCATATTGTACGTAAGGTTGTGCCCAAGGGTCGATATCGGTAAAAGGATGGCTAGGGGTGACGGTTGCCGGTAGTTCTGCTTCGGCTCCCATAAGGCGAATGAGCATAACCAAACCCTGTATGCGCGTCGGCATGGCTTCTAAATCGTAGCCATCATCGGTGCCTTTGAGTAAATGTAAGCGGGCCATGGCTTCTGCGATATCGGCTCCACTACTCAGTGCTTCGGTTGCTTGAGCGTTGCTAAAAAGCAGAGCGGCCAACAAGAAAAACGTCACAAAATTCTTCCCTTTCACCCTCAATCCCTCCTTTATGGTGGCATTATGCTACAATTAAATGACTAAGTGGCTTTTTCTTCGCCCTAAAAAAGACAAAATCCTCCTTTTTCTTCAGAAACCTAATAATCAGTACACAGAACAGTCAACTCCTCGTGGAGAACAATACCCCTTACACTTGCTTATCTTAATAAATATATTAAATATTTTTAACCTATGCCTTGACATAATGAAAAAGTAGTGGTAGAATGCTCTTGTAAAAAAGATTTGCTGGACAAATCAAGAGGAGGATGAACAAATCATGGAAGAACATACCGTGGCACTACCCTTTCGCGACGCCGTGCCTGCCAAACGCAGCATGTTCAATCGCGACTTCGTGCTCATGTGGCAAGGAGCTTTTCTCTCGTACTTCGGGGACATTATCTATGGTTTAGCGATTAGTTATTGGGTGTTACAGACAACAGGGTCCACCGCCCTTATGGGTACCTCGGCCGCCATGGCTTCACTGCCGCGCGTGCTGCTATCTCCTTTTGCCGGAGCTTTAGCCGACCGCTTCGACCGTAAGAATATCTTGGCTGCTACCAACTTATTCCGCGGCATTCTCATGTTTATCATGGCTTTCTTAACCTACCAGAACCTGCTTTCGGTGCAATTTGTTATTTTCACTGCTTTTGTTCTCTCGGCAGGTGGCGTATTTGCCAGTCCCTGCATTGTGAGCATTATCCCGGAACTCGTGGAAAAAGAAGATGTGGTGCGAGCCAATTCCATTCGCAGCGCTAGTTTCTCGGTCGTGGATTTGGCCGGCAACGGTATAGGTGGCTTTTTAGTCAGTATATTGGGTGTGCCCCTACTCATCTTGTTGAACGCCATTTCGTTTATCTACTATTATATATCGTTGCTTTTTGTCAAAGTACCGCATCGAACCTTATCGGTGGAGTTCCAAAAGAAAAACCTGTGGGTCGATCTGAAGGAAGGCGTCATCGAGTTTTTTCAGAACATTGGTTTGCGCAATACCCTTATTGGCTTCATGATGGCCAACTTCTTTACCGCTGGCATCTTTAGTTTGGCTCTGGCCTTGTTTATGCAACGTGGATTCACCGTAGAACAATACGGCATCTTTATGTCTTTCATGGGTTTAGGAGCATTTGCCGGTATGTTCACCATTGCCACCTTAAAAGTGCCGATTAAGCACTACCTCAAAGTCATTACCGTTGGGTTTGGTTTTATGGGCATCTGCATGGTAGCCATGATGTTCACCCACAGCTTTGTCCTGACCTGCGCCCTCATGTGCGTGGGAATGTTTGGTAATGCGGTTGCCAATGCGATTATGAACTCGGTGTTCATATTAGGCGTGGTTCCCGAAAAACGCGGCAAATTATCGGGTGTGATTACCACCATGAGCAACAGCTTAACCCCGGTTTCTTCGATTATGTATGGCGTTTTGGGAGAATTCGTTTCCTTATCTTTGTTGTTCGGCGTAGGTATTATCTGTGGAGTTGCCTCCATATTACTCGCTCTCACTCATCCCAAAGTTCAAGAATTTATTACCCTGGAACCTGCAAAAGTGGCTTAAGGAGGATCTCATCGATGAAAGTTGTCGTCTCACCCGGTTTGGAACTTCTCTTCGGTTTGTTGGCGAGTGGTTGTTACAACGAAAAAAGCCAAAGATACTATGGCACCAAATTGGTACGTCAGCCGGAAGGTCCCTATGGCGAGTCCATGCAGAGGTTTTTTGCACCGCACTTAACGCATTTGGTTTTTGAGCAATTGAGTACAATGATGGATTTTGGCTTCTTTTTCAGCAGGCCCGTGGAACTCATGCTTGCCGTGAGCGAACCCCCAGAACTTGTGTGGCGCGAAACGCCGTCGGCAGTGCTGCTGAAATACAGCGGAGGCATGGCAGAGCTGGAGAAGTTGCTAGTATTGCTTCGCGATTTTGCCAATCAAAGCAAGTATATGCGTTTTTTTGATCAGGTTAAGGAGTTTTACACCGAAGACCTGCGTGCGGTGCAAGCACATGTGCAGAAATACCCGTTTGTTGAACTGCTGGAATCGTTCTTCGGGGAGAAGCAGGATGATTATGCTTACGTGATTTCCAAGCTGCCGGTGGGGAATTTTGGCATACACTTTTCGGAACCAGAGGGAAAACTGCGCTGTTACAGCGTGTTCAATGTGGTACCAGCGCAAGTGGGGCAAAGTCCCTTTGGAGCTTTGAACTTGAATACCACCTTCCATGAGTTTAGCCACCCATTGGTGAACCCGCTGACCGAAAGCAATCCGGTTTTGGTAGATCAGTATGCTCCGGCTTATGCCAAATTGCTGCCGCATAAGTTGCCAGGCATTGGTTCGGGGTATGGTGATTGGCCCGATTGTATGAATGAGCACATCGTTCGCAGCATTGCTTGTTTTCTTAGTGGGGTGTGCGAAGGGGGCGTGGCAACGGAATTGTGGCGGGAGAAAGAGCTGGCACGTGGATACTGCTACCTACCGGCGATGTTGGAGTCGCTTGCCTTTTACCAGCAAAACCGCGCTCAATACCCCACTTTTGCCTCTTACTACCCCACCTTACTTCAGGTTTTTGCTGAATAGAAAATTTACCACTTAGGGGACTGTCCCCTAAGTGGTAAATAACGGCACAGAGCGTTTGCTTTGTGTCGTTATTTGTTGCTTATACATATTTTTAGTGCTATAATAGCGTCAGTAACCAAATATGTAATGCCGGAGGTTGTAGCATGACGCGTAGTAGTTTCCGCCAGTGGGCTCTGTTTATCCTTCTGCTGGTTTTGTTTCTTGTCGCTGCCTTCTTCCGCTATGAATGGAATCGCTACGACAAAATTGCCGCCGATGAGGCGATACAACTGGCCGAATCTTTAGAAGCCCTGCTTCATACCGAGCATTTGGCAGAGTTATCGGGTACTCCCGACGATTTGTCACGACACGAGTATGCCTATGCCAAAGAAGGGTTGATTAAACTAGCTGAAACCACCAATCCCGTTCGTTTTGCTTACCTCCTTTTGGAACGCAACAACGACATTCTCATCCTTATGGACTCCGAACGCCCTGATTCCGTCGATTACTCCCCACCCGGTCAACTTTACAGCGAAGCCGATGAGCAAATTCGCATTCCCTTCCGCACCCACAAAACGTATATCACAACCGCCATTACCGACCGCTGGGGCACCTGGATTAGCGTACTGGTTCCCGTATTACACCCTCAAGATCAGTCCATCATCGCCGTATTTGGCATTGATTTCGATACTACCGAATGGACTGCGAGACTTTGGAACCGAATGATTCCCGACATCGCCAGATCGGAAGAGCGTCG
>CALCNS010000165.1 GCA_937897315.1 uncultured Bacillota bacterium | reverse complement strand
TGACAAAAATATGAATGTTGTTAAAAACAAAAAAACATGAACATCACAGTTCATGTTTCAGATAATTTTGTTGGTGCCGAAGGCCGGACTCGAACCGGCACGTAGGGTAACTACGCTTGATTTTGAGTCAAGTGCGTCTGCCAATTCCGCCACTTCGGCATATTTTTTGGCGCAACAAGAATATACCATATCTTCTAAGGATTAGCAAGAGCCTTCTTTGATTTTTTTTAGGGTTTTTTCAATGATTTCTTCATTTGAATCCCCTGTGATCAATTCGTCGTTGATGCGTAAGATTAAAGCTTTTTTGTGGCATGGGCGGCAAGCGTTGATGCAGCTCTGATGAAAAAAATGCACCGGTTCTTCTTTCAACACTTCCATCAGTTCTTTGGAGGCTTTCTTTGCTCCTTTGACCGATTTTAAATTGTCTTTACAAAAATCAATGTTCCATTCCATGATGTTTAAAACTCCTACCTGTTATGATTTAGTATTCTGCCACCACCTAGGACTTCATCACCCAGATAAAAGACAACGGTTTGTCCTGGCGTGACAGCGAACACCGGTTTTTCAAATTGCACTCTTACGGTGTTTTGTCCTTCCACAACAAGAGTGGCTGGAATCGCTTCCGCTGCATATCGAATCTTCACCTGACACCTTAAGGCATCGGTTTTCAAATTTCCAGAAATCCAATGCACTTGGTCGGCTCGTAAATCAAGGTTTTGTAGATATTCCTTCTCCCCAACGATAATTCGCTTCTCATTCGGCAAAATATCCAAAACATACAACGGTTTGCTCCATGCTACTCCTAATCCTTGTCTTTGACCAATCGTATATCGATGATAACCCTGATGTTTGCCTAGTTTAACCCCGCTCACATGATAGATATCTCCCTCATACTGTCCTGGCTGATATCCTTGCAGAAAGCCTGTCGTATCTCCATCGGGGATAAAACAAATATCCTGACTATCGGGCTTATTAAAGACTTCTATGCCCTTTTGTTCCGCTAATTTTCTGGTTTGCTCTTTGAACATTTCTCCCAGAGGATAAAGTGTCATCGCTAAGTTCTCTTGAGTAGCCGTATATAACATATAGCTTTGGTCTTTTTTAGGGTCCATTCCACGAAATAAATGATACACTCCCTGCTCGTCCTTTTGAATTCTTGCATAATGACCCGTTGCCACGTAATCAGCTTGTAACTCCTTCGCTTTATGATAAAGCATTCCGAAACGGATGTGCTGATTGCATAAAATACAAGGATTAGGAGTTTGTCCGCTAAAATAAGCATCGACAAACGGTCGTACCACCTCAGCTTCAAAAGAATCAGAAAAATTGAACACATAATAAGGAATGCCCAACTTAAAGGCGATTCGACGGGCATCTTCTACCGACGATAACGAACAACACCCACCTGTTTCTGCCGTTAGCTCTTCCCATCCTGGAGGTGTCCAACCCCTAATGGTTGCTCCGATGAGTTCGTATCCTTGTTCTAAAAGAAGATGAGCAGCCAAAGCACTGTCTACTCCTCCACTTAAAGCCATGAGAACCCTTTTTCTCTGTTTCACTGTGTCTCCTCTTCTCTTATCACGACAATCGTACCTTTCGATAGGTCAAATAATCGATGCGCAACCCGATCGAAATCCATCGGGCGAATCTTTGCATGAATCATCACTTCTTCACTATACTCCATGCTTAGGTTCATCGCTGTAACACTCTCTAACTCGCGCAAGACAAGCCCGACTTGTTCATAGCGACACGGAATGCGAATAGGCTCTTGTATCGTGATGGTTTTTTGACCGGCTTCTTTCAAAACTGCAGCAGCGGCGGCATGGTACGCCCGTATCAACCCGCCAACCCCTTGATTCACTCCACCATAAATTCGACTAACGATCACCATGGTATTGGTTAATTTCAAATGATCGATCGCTGTTAAGATGGGAGCTCCGGCTGTCTGCGAAGGTTCTCCATCGTCAGAATAACGGAACCATTGTGCCGACCCTATACCGATACGACAAGCCCAACAGTGATGATTGGCGTCAGGATATTTGCGTTGCATCTCCTCTAAGAATTGTTTCATTTCTTCTTCAGACTTTACTTCTCGGACATCACCGAAAAATCGGCAGAGACCGACCGGTAACTTTATCGTGGCTTCTTTACCCACGACTTGGTAATCAATCAACATATCGATCTCCCCACAGGTGCTTTAATCTCTGTTTGATTTCGTATTCTTGCCCATTCTCGGTAGGCGTATAGAATTTCTGCTCAGATATGTCCGAGGGTAAGTATTGCTGATGGACAAAATTCTCGGCATACTCATGAGCATACTGATACGTTTGCCCATAACCAAATCGAGCCGCTCCTTTATAACTAGCATCTCGAAGATGAATGGGAACCGACATATCAGAAAGGTCTTCCAGAGCCTTGGCAGCACGCTCCAACCCAACATACGCAGCATTACTCTTTGGAGCACACGCAACATAAGCTGCGGCATGCGCTAAATTAATCCTTGCTTCCGGTAAACCAATCAACTCCACCGCTTGTGCTGCCGCCATGGCAACGAGTAATGCTTGAGAATCGGCATTTCCAACGTCCTCACTGGCACAAATAACAATACGTCTTGCTATGAAGCGAGGATTCTCTCCAGCCGCAAGCATGGTCGCCAACCAAAATAAGGTTGCATCCGGATCGCTGCCTCGCATGGATTTGATAAAAGCAGAAATCACATCGTAATGCTGATCTCCATCTTTGTCGTAGCGTAAAGCTTTCGATTGCATGGCTTCTGCAATGATATCTATGGTTAAGAGAATCACACCTTCTGAATTGGCGGGAGTCGTCAAAGCAGCAAGCTCCAGTCCATTCAAGGCTTTACGAGCATCCCCGTTGGCACTATGTACCAAGTGTGCAAGAGCGTCCTCGGTCAATTCAATATTCAATGCACCTAAGCCGCGTGTTTTGTCATTCAGAGCGTGATCGACAATTTTAGTGATATGTTCCGCTGGTAAAGGATTCAATTTATAGATTCTGGCACGACTGAGCAAAGCAGAGTTGACATCGAAAAAGGGGTTTGCCGTCGTAGCTCCAATTAAACCAAGAACCCCCTCCTCCACCGCGGCTAACAAAGCGTCCTGCTGAGCTTTATTAAAGCGGTGAATCTCATCTAAAAAAAGGATGGTTTTCTTGCGATACATTTTTCGCAAATCCGTCGCTTCGGCAATAATCTTTTTCACATCGGCAACCCCAGCCGAAACCGCACTAATTGCACGAAATTCTGATTTGGTATAATGAGCAATCAAACGCGCAATGGTTGTCTTACCACTTCCGGGAGGGCCATAGAAGATAATGGACCCAATGCGATCTGCTTCTATGGCTCTACGTAATTGCTTCCCCTTCCCGATGATTTCTTCGTGTCCGATCAGCTCATCCAAGGTTTGCGGTCTCATCCGAGATGCCAAAGGTTCTGATTCCTTCTGTTCTTCTTCCATCATCAAATCGAATAAATCCAACTTCTTTCCCTCCGTTCTATTGGTTATTATGATTAGGAATGGTATTGATAAGCGATTTCATCTCCATGAAGCACGCGAAGAACTCCCTTCGCAAGTGCTTCTGTTTCCAAACTTCCCGGATACCGATGAACTTCTGCCAGAAAGCCCACTTTCTCTTGGATAAGGGAACAGAGACGATCAGAATTGGCTAATCCACCGGTTAATAAAATGGCATGAACATGACCTAACACCACTGTAGACATCGCACCAATATCTTTGGCAATTTGAAGAGCCATCGCTTGTATGACTTGCAAAGCCATTGGGTTCTGCTGCTCATATGCCATCTGCTCTACCAACCTAAAATCGTTTGTGCCGAGGTAATCGACCAGACCGCCTTTCCCTTTTAGCAATGTTTGTAGCTCTTTTTGCTGGTAGCAACCTGAATATGCCAATCGCACCAAGCCCCGACAAGGTACTCTGCCGCTTCTCTCCGGGGAAAAGGTCCCCTCATCATCGCCAACAAAATCCAATATCTTCCCTTGATGGATCAAATTGGTCGTGATTCCTCCACCCATGTGCACTACGATATAATTCTGCTCTATCATGTTCTCACCCTGTTTGGCAGCATGATGATAAGCGACAGCTCTGCTATTTAAAACATGAGTGACAAAAGGTCTGGGAATCTCCTTCAAGCCAGAAATCGTAAAAACAGGGTCGGGTTTTCCCATACCGCAAACAGCATCATAAATATAGGCAGGAATACCCCATAACATCGATAAATCATAGGCAATCACTGCTGCAAAATTGGATGCATGAGGAGTCGTCGAATGTAAAGATGCTTCCACAAGATCAAGATTCACTTGGTAAGCACCTGTTTCTAATTCCCCGATTACCCCACCTCGAGCTGCAAT
>CALCNS010000164.1 GCA_937897315.1 uncultured Bacillota bacterium | reverse complement strand
TAATCTCATTCGCGTGCTAGAAAGAATCGAACCGACTCCGGGAAAAGACATCCACTTAACCATAGACATTGAGCTCCAACAAAAGGCTGAAGAACTAATGGAAGGTTCTTTAAGCGTGATTAGAACACATCCTTGGGGTGTATCACAAGCAAAAGAAGCGTATAGCGGAGCATTTGTCATGCTGGAGAATCAAACGGGGCGAATTTTGGCTTTAGCCAGTTATCCCGATTTTGATCCCAATGATTGGGAATTAGGTGTGTTGCAAGAGGAGTCAAAGCGAATTCAATATCTCATAGGTTCAGAAGAATATCCTAATGCTATGTTAAATCGAGCAGTATTAGCTGCTTTGCCACCGGGATCTGTCTTTAAACCCATAACAGTAGCAGCAGCTTTAGAAAGTGGTTTGGTAGAGAAATATGAAACCATTGAATGTAAAGGGTTTTATGATGTCCTAGACAAGAACAACGCGCCTAAATGCTGGGTCTATCCTTCAAGCCATGGATGGGTAAATGCGGTTGAAGCATTAAGTCATTCCTGTAACTCGTATTGCTTTGAACTGGGCAGACGCCTTGGCATCGATACTTTGGATGAGTACGCAAAAATGTTTGGATTGGGTGAAGACACAGGTTTTGAAGATTTACTGTACGAAACAGAGGCTTCTTATCAATTCACGCATCGATCGAACCCGGATTATAAGACTTGGGCATATGAGAATTACTTAATTTCTGAAGAGCAATGGTATGAAGGTGAAACCATCTTCTCTGCGATTGGGCAGCAATACAGTGCGTTCACTCCTTTGCAGGTTGCTTCTGCTATGGCTCAAATTGCGAACAAAGGAAATCGATACGCTCCTGCTTTAGTAGACTATATTATTGATAACCAAGGAAATCGAATTCAAGTATTTCAAAAAAGCTTACTAAAAACAGTGGATTTTCAAGATTCTACTTGGGATACATTGTACCAAGGTCTTATCGATGTTACGCAGACAGGGGGTACCTCGGAAAGAGTACATTTTGGGGGTTTAGAAAATCTATATTTATGGAAGGATTTGCCGTACCAAGTAGCAGCAAAGACCGGTACCGCCCAAGTTGCAAACGATCCGCTAGATTTAAAAGCTCATGCATGGTTTGCTGCGTTTGCGCCGGTTGAAGAACCGGTGGTCACAATCGCTATGGTAGTAGAAGCCGGGAGAAGCGGAAGCGTTGCTTGTGGTCCCACCGTTTCACAGATGCTACGTACCTATTTCCAAAACCCTTTATTACCATTGGATATCGTATTGCCAAAACCTTAGAGGAGGTGATCCTATGGGTAGATTGATTGCTGTCATATCCGGAAAAGGCGGAACAGGAAAAACAACAATTTCAGCAAATCTTGGGGCGGCACTAGCCCTTCACAACCGGAGAACCTTGTTGATTGACGGAGATTCTGGATTGCGTAATCTAGATTTGCTGTTTAATTTAGAGAATCAAATCAAGTCTGATTTTTCTCATGTCATTTCGGGTGCAGAGTCGTGGAAAAATGCGGTACTTCCAGTTCCACGGTATCCTAATCTATTTCTTTTGCCTGGAGCAAAAGAGCTACAAACGGTGCCAGTGTTTGAAAGTGTAGAACTATTAAGGAGTCTCAAGGATGAATTTGATTGGGTTATTATAGATTGTCCCGCAGGAATCGGAGAATTATTTCGTATTGCTGTGAATCAGGCAGATCAGTTAATTGCTATCGTAACACCGGATATCACCGCAATTCAAAACGGTAGAAGAGCGTTATTAGAAGCCTTACAACATAGCAAAGCAGAACCATTGTTTATTATCAATCGCGTAGATTGGTTTTCCATCCAGTCTGGAGATGCCCTAGATATACAGAGCATAGCAGGATTACTGCCTGCGATTTTATTAGGTATTGTTTACGAAGATCGGGGTTTTCAAAGAGCAGCGAATCTTGGAGAATTACTGATGAGCACGGATACTGCCCCTGCTACCCAATGCTTACGCCGCATCGCAAGAAGGATGTTAGGAGAGAAGATTCCTTTCCCAAAAGCAGAGCTTATCGAGAAAAAAGAGAAGGAACCTCAATCCTGGTGGAAACAGCTGTTTCGTTCATAACAGAAAGGAGAAAGCCGGTGAACCCATTTCATTTCGAAAAGAAGTTTTTTAAGAATGCAGACTGGCTACTCCTTGGATCGGTTTTGTTTTTTCTAGTGGCTAGCAGTCTGATGATATACAGTACAAGCAGAAACATTGTTGAAGATGAACCCTATTATTATGTGATTCGTCACCTCATTGCCATGTTTTTGGGGCTGTTTCTATTTATAGTCAGCTCTTATCTGGATTATCATGTTTGGACGAGTCTACTTTACGTGTTGTATATTTTCATGATCATCATGCTTGTCATTGTATTGTTGATAGGCCGTGAAGGTAATTATGGTGGGCAGTCATGGATTCCCTTAGGGCCACTCAGTTTACAACCGGTTGAACTAGCAAAAATAATCTTGATATTGAATTTGGCCACTCTATTATGTGATGAGAAGAAGTGCAATAGCTCTTGGTGTATAGTGAGGCTTTTCTTACTCATGGGGATTCCTTTGGGATTGGTATTGCTTCAACCAGATTTGGGTTCAAGTTTGGTTTTTTTAGCGATTTGGATTGGTATGATCTTTATGGCAGGGGTACATATCAAAATCATTGGTGGTATCCTGTTATCCGGAATTGCTGTTTTCCCTATTCTATGGAGTAAACTTGAAGAGTATCAGAAAATTCGCATCCTGATTTTTACGAATTTGGAATACTACAAAAACAATAATCAGTATGCGCGCTACACATGGCAGTTGATTCAATCCATCATCGCGATAGGTTCGGGGCGCCTTTTGGGGAAAGGCTTTTTGCAAGGCACTCAAACTCAATTGGAGTTTGTACCCGAAAAGCATTCTGATATGATTTTCTCTGCATTGGCCGAAGAATTTGGATTTCTGGGGTCTGCAGGTCTCATTCTTCTATACTTGTTTATGATTTACCGTATCTATAAAGTCGGCAAAATCTCCAACGATAAGTTCGCTCGGTTAGTTTGCAGCGGTATGGCGAGCATGCTTTTATTTCATTTGTTGGTGAATGTTGGCATGACACTCGGAGTGATGCCGGTCACTGGTATTCCTTGGCCATTGATGAGTTATGCGAGTTCGAATCTCATGGCCATGCTTTGGGGATTAGGTATCATTAATTCAATAGCCATGCGAAGCAATCGCACCTTTTTTGGAAATTGAATTCACTAAGCATACAAATCTTTCGAGAATAGCCAGAAAGATTTGCTGTTTCATATATGGTCAGATGCTACAAAATCGGGTATAATCCGTACATTGATTTCAGTGGAACGGAGACGTTATAAATGGAGAACAATTGGCAAAGGAATTTATACATCCTTTGGGTAGGGGTTTTTATTGCGGGAGCTAGTTTTTCATTGGTCTCTCCCTTTTTGCCCTTACTGTTACATGAAGTTGGCCAGGAGTCGAATGTTGAATTTTGGTCGGGAATGTTGTTTTCTGCATCCTTTATTGCCAGTTCCATTATGTCACCCATATGGGGTTCATTGGCGGATCGATATGGCAAAAAACCTATGATCATTCGCTCTGGCATTGGTATTGCATCTACTTATATCTTAATGTATTTTGCAACTCAACCTTGGCACCTACTTGTCGCTCGATTTCTCAATGGAGTACTATCCGGCTTTATTCCATCATCCATATCTCTAGTAGCCTCGAATTCTCCGGACCATCGAATTGGTCGTTCTTTAGGTATTCTTTCTACAGGTAGTTCAGCCGGCAGTGTTATTGGTCCCATGTTAGGTGGTCTTATGGCTGCTCGGTTCGGTATGAGGATGACACTATTGATATCTGGCGCTATTCTTCTGCTTGCTACATTGGTTGTTATATTCGGTGTTCATGAAAAAGTGGTGAAGACCGAAAATAAACGACCGAGTCTATTGCAGGATTTCCAGGAAGCCGGGCGGAATCGAAGTTTAATGGCGATGCTTCTCATTCAAACCATGATTGCTTTATCGTTAATGATTATTCAACCCATATTAACCTTATACATTGGTGAAATGGGTGTAGGGGATCATATCGTTTCCTATACAGGCATCATCTTTAGTCTAGCTGGTGTTGCCACCGTTATTGCTGCTCCTATTTGGGGAAGAATTGGTGAGAAGATTGGATTTCAGACGACTTTAATGATCTCACTATTGGGAATTTCGGTGATGAACCTCATGCAAATGCTTGCCAGAGATGTCTATGTATTTGGGGCATTACGATTCAGTTATGGACTCTTCATTGCGGGTGTTGCTCCAGCGGCTAATGCGATTATCGCAGCAAGTGTACCACAGTCCTTCCGGGGTCGAGCATTTGGTATTTCCAATAGCTTCAATAATAATCCAAATGCTCTGGGTCCCATTATTGGGGGTGCCATCGGAACTTGGATAGGCATGAGATATGTTTTCGTTTTTGCTGCAGTAGCTGTAGCCATGACAGCACTGTGGTTGCGAACCATTACCAAGCGTAACGCTCTGGCTTCTTAAGCCGGGGCGTTTTTTCTTGCGTAATAAGGCATTTACGGCTATAATATAAAGATACGGTACAGAAGAAAGGATTACGAATATGCAGGAGCAACACCATATACTTCAGGACAGTAAGTTGGCAAATGTTCATAAACCAACTCGATACATAGGTAACGAAATCAATCAAATTGTAAAAGATCCACTTCAGACAGAAGTGCGCATGGCCTTTGCTTTTCCCGATGTTTATGATATTGGCATGTCACACTTAGGCTCGAAAATTCTTTATCATGTGGTCAATCGACTTGAGTGGGCTTCTATGGAAAGGGTATATGCACCATGGCCGGATTATGAGGCCTTGTTACGGCGCGAAGAAGCGGTACTAACGACGCTAGAGAATAAAACTCCCCTTTGCGAGTTCCCCTTGCTCGGGTTTACCTTGCAATATGAACTGACCTATAGCAACCTAGTCAATATTTTGGATTTGGGAAGAATTTCGCTCTATGCAAAAGATCGCTTAGAAACAGAACCCATTATTCTTGCGGGAGGTCCGGGGGCTTTTAATCCGGAGCCCATTGCGGACTTTTTGGATTTGGTTGTCTTGGGGGATGGAGAAGAAATATTACCACAATTGCTTCATCTGTATAGAAATCTTCAGAAGAAGTATCAAAAGCGCCCACCGCGCCAAGAGTTTTTAATGAAAGCTGCGGAGTTTGACGGTGTTTATGTCCCAGCTTTCTATATGCCAAAGTATGATGAACAGCATACGTTTCAAGGAATTGAGAGATTAGTGGAAAATGCCCCTATGCCAGTCAGAAGAGCCATTGTTAAGGATTTAAATCAAGCTGAATATCCCGATGCGCTGCTTCTTCCCTATGGAGAAGTGATTCATGATCGAGCGATGATTGAGTTATTCCGCGGCTGTACGGCGGGATGTCGCTTTTGTCAAGCCGGATGTATTTATCGCCCCGTACGGGAGCGCAGTTTGGAGACGTTGCTGAACCAAGCAAAAATCCTCATACAATCGACCGGATATGATGAAATCTCTTTAATATCTCTCTCTAGTATGGATTATTCGCAAATCGAGTCCCTCGTAGACACTCTCTTGCATGACTACGGTTGTCAAGGGGTAGGAGTGGCTCTACCGTCCCTGCGAGTTGATAGCTTTTCGGTCGATATTGCTGAAAAAGTTCAACAGGTTCGTAAGAGCGGGTTGACGTTAGCTCCGGAAGCTGGGAGTCAGAGATTGCGCAATATTATCAATAAAAGAGTTAGTGAGTCACAAATCATGGAAGCGGTTAGCGGTGCATTTGATGCCGGGTGGAGTAGTTTAAAATTATACTTTATGTTGGGATTACCAGGAGAAACTGATGCAGATTTAGCCGAGATTATTCGTTTAGCTGAACGTATTGCGGGTGTATATCGTCAAAAGAAAAGGCAAGGAAGACTTCGAATCAGCATTAGCGTTTCTACTTTCGTGCCGAAACCACATACACCATTTCAATGGATGGGTCAGATTTCTCCGGAGGAGATTCGAAGACGTCAACAATTATTGCGAAGCATGATTCGAGATCGAGCAATAGAACTTTCCACTCATGATGTGAATACCAGTGATCTGGAAGCGCTATTCAGTCGGGGTGACCGAAGGTTATCGGCCGTTATCGAACGAGCCCATGAGCTGGGAGCTCGATTTGACGGCTGGACAGAGCATTTTCGTTTTGATCTCTGGAAACGAGCGATTGAGGAATGCGGCGTTGATCATCGTTATTATGCAAATCACACCAAAGAAATCACTGAAGTATTACCTTGGGAACATTTAGATAGTGGCGTTCGCAAAGAATGGCTCGTGGAGCAGTGGGATTTAGCATTGAAAGAACTAGAAACAGACGATTGCCGATTTGGTCCATGTAGTCTTTGCGGTGTTTGCATGGATTATGGGGTTCAAAATCTCTTGGATAAGGAGTCAAATCGATGAAGCTCTTATTGATGTTTAGGAAAGCTTCCGCTTTAAGGTGGATTTCGCACTTGGATTTGATAAAGGTTTTTGAAAAAGCATTACGCAGAGCAGAGTTACCCATCGCTTTGAGTCAAGGGTTTAACCCCCGACCCAAGATGAGCATTGCATTACCCTTGCCGGTAGGAACAACAAGTAGTGGTGAATATATGGAACTGGAGCTCGAGGAAAGCATGGACCCATTACTTGTAGTGAAAAAACTGAACCTTCAGTTACCTGAGGGTTTGCACATGATGCAAGTGCAAGTATTACCTGAAAGAGGGCCGGCCATCATGTCCGTAGTGGATTCTTCATTTTATGAAATCAAAATTCCTCTATCGGAAGAAGAGACCGCCAAAATGGGCTCAGTGATAACAACTCTACAACAGAAGTCAGAAATCACAGTAGACTATCTGAATAAAGAGGGTCGCAAGAAATCTATGGACATTAAGCCAGGTGTTAGATCGATTTCTTGGCAAATGGATACAAACAAAATAGAAATGCATCTAGAAACCAGCTCTCGTTTGTTTGTAAGGCCGAATTATGTGTTACAAGCAATCGCCGCTGAGATGTATCGTGAAGAGTGGAAAATCGACGAAATGGATATACATCGTGTCAGAATAGTGTTGCATATCTAAAAAACATGTTGACAAAGTATAGTATCTTGATTATAATGATTCGGTAGGCTTTGCGTCTCATCGCATACCGCACGAAGCAGGCGCCTAAACTTTCGTTCGAAAGTGCCTGGCATGGCGAGAATTGACTAAAAGGAGGTGCAATGGCAATGAACTATGCCATTATCGAAACAGGCAGTAAGCAGTACAAAGTGCAAGTTGGGGATGTCATTTTTGTTGAAAAACTTCCCGTGGAAGTAGGAACAGATTATACTTTCGATCATGTTTTGGCTATCAGCAACGATGGTCACATGGTGATTGGAAACCCACATGTAAATGGTGCTACCGTATCTGCAAAAGTGGAAGAACAAGGCAAGGAAAAAAAGATTTCCGGATTCCGTTACAAAGCGAAATCGAACTATCGTAAACGTTATGGACATCGTCAACCCTTTACGAAACTGACGATTGTTTCTATTCAAGCATAACAATGACTCGGATAACCTTTGAACGCGGTCATCAACGTTGGGTGTCTTTTCGCAGTGAAGGACATAGCGGCTATGCAGAAGCAGGAAGAGATATCGTATGTGCAGGTATTAGTGCAATATTGCAAACTGCCATATTAGGAATTCAGGCTTACCATACAAACCACTCTTCATATTGTATCGAAGAAGGGTACCTCGAATGTAAATTGCAAGCGAATCCTGAAATCGAAACGGAGCGAGAAGTTCAGAGCATTATTAGTACGGCAGCTTTAGGTTGCTTAAATATTGCAGTTCAATTTCCGGATCTCGTTCATTTTCAAGTGATCGGAACCAATCAATGGACCAGCAACAAAGTGAATCAACCGTATGAATTCGAAAAATTACTGGAACTTATTAAATAAAATAGGAGGTGCACACCATGTTTCTCATGAATTTGCAATTATTTGCTCATAAGAAGGGAATGGGATCATCCCGTAATGGCCGTGATAGTCATTCGCAACGTCTAGGCGTAAAACGGTTTGGCGGCCAATTCGTCATTTCCGGGAACATCTTGGTTCGCCAACGCGGCACCAAGTTTTATCCTGGTTTGAACGTGGGCATCGGTAAAGACGATACCTTATTTGCCACTGCAGATGGCACTGTAGAATTTGTTACCCGCTTTGGAAACAAAAAATTTATCAATGTTAATCCACTCGAAGTAGTGGCAGATAGCGATAACGCCTAAGATTATAAAAGGCTGTTCCTTTGATGGTGTTGTGTCATCAAGAGAGGGGGCAGTCTTTTCTTTTACTGTGATAGATATATAGGAGGAGCTATGTTTGTTGACAGAGCAACCATTAAAGTGATTGCCGGGTCTGGAGGGAATGGTCGTGTATCCTTTCGACGCGAGAAGTATGTTCCCGAAGGGGGGCCAAACGGAGGAGACGGTGGGCGAGGTGGTAACGTGATCGCCAAGGTCGATTCAGGGTTACAAACCCTCATTGACTTTCGCTATCGTAGAATCTACAAGGCTGAAAACGGAGATCACGGGGATATTAAAAACATGGCTGGCCGGTCGGGTTCTGACATGATTTTAAGGGTACCGCCCGGTACAGTGG
>CALCNS010000163.1 GCA_937897315.1 uncultured Bacillota bacterium | reverse complement strand
TCACTGATGAAAGTACATAAGCCAGCCAATCTCCCTCAGGAGAAATCTGAGGGTCGCCTGTTAATCGTAAGGTTAACAGGTCCTCCTTCATTAGTAGTCTTTTTTGCATCTTGCTACCTACCTTTCCGTAGTCGTTTCACCTATACTTCAACTAGAATATGATGAATTCCTTCCCAAAAATAGGTTAAAATAGCAAAAAAATAAGTTTCAATGCAAAATACCACGATAAGAACCGTGGTATTTTGCATTGAAGCTTAAGGTTTTCTAAACAAAGCAAGGTCTGACTTTTGTACTCCACCGGATAATAACATCACAAGAGCGTAGACGAGGATACCGATGAAGGTCTGTAACCCCAATACTAGTGGTGCGGACAGGTTCGATAAAAACAATGGATGGACAAAATGTAGACACAAGGCCATGATAGTTGTAGCTAGGCAAGGTTTCAAAAGATCTTTAATTAGTTTGGGAACAAAGTTCAAGTAACGTAAGATGTGATAAGTGTTAAGAGATGCTGCAATGAAGAACCCTAAAACGGTACTCCAAGCAGCTCCTTGAATTCCCCATAAGGTAATAAAAATGAGATTTCCAACAAACTTTGCTAATGCACCCATCATCATGTGTTGAACTGGTTTGCTCGAAAAACCCATCCCTTGAAGGAGCCCGGATGTCACTTGCTGTATTGCGATAAAAGGTAATCCATAGGTCAATGTCTGTAGTAGTAACCCGGTTTGTGTGCCCATTTTTAGTACGCTGGTCAATGATGGGGCTACATTCCACATTCCTACTGCTGCAGGTAGAGCAAAAATGAGGGTCCAGTGCAATGCTTTCTGTGATAAGTATTGTATTTTATGACCATTCTGCAAAGCTTTAGCTTCGGCAATAGCAGGTACCAAAGTGACGAACAGAGCACCTGTGATAATGGTTGGAAGAGTAATTAAACTCATGGCATTATTGGAGAAGATTCCATAAGAAGCAGTGGCTTCAGACAAAGAAACTCCAATGGCTAGAAGGCGATTTGTGATAATCATGGAATCTGCCAAAAGAAATGTGGGTAACCCTATACCGGCGAAACTAATAGGGATTGCATATTGTAAGATTTTTCGATAGATTGCTTTCGTAGTATATCTTCTTTTCGGTTTGCTATCTGCCATAGGTATCGTCTGAAGCTGAAACAGGTGGCGTAAGTAAAGAGATGCACCGATGGCTCCTGCAGCTGCCCCAAGGGTAGCACCCGCAGCTGCGTAAGTCAAGCCAAATGGCTTGAAAAGCCAAGCCAAACTTAACATCACCAGAATTCGGAACCCTTGTTCGATTAATTGGGAGATTGCGTTGGGTTTCATGTTCTGCAAACCCTGAAAATACCCACGATATACCGCTTGGAAGGAGGTTAGAAAGGCAGTAGGAGCTAATGCGATATAGGAGAAAAGAGCTCTGTTGTCTCTATGAACCCATGAGGCCATGGGATAGGACACGAGAAATAACAAAAGAGTTCCTGCCATACCTAGATATAGACTGAGCTTCATACCTAAGCGAAACACTTTATCGGCGTGATATTCATCTTTTTTGGCACGAAATTCAGAGACTAGTTTGGAAATTGCAACATTGAAGCCGATGGATGAGAAAGATAAGATAATCGCAAAAAAGGGATAAGGGTAATTGTAAATGCCGACGCCTTCTTCACCAATCAGCCATAAAAGGAAGATTTTAGAAAAGACACCAAATAGCTGACTGATCAATCCTGCAACACTCAAAATCATCGCACCGGTCAAAAAAGATTGTTTTTCAAATCGTTTTTGAGGTAACATCTCCACTGCATCACCTCCTCATATCAGTAATCTTACCTCATCGGCAGGTCTTTGTCCATATTATGCAGAATATTTCTTATAGTGTGGAGCCAACGAAAGAGGTGATGTTTTGGTCGTAGAGCAAATGCCATTGAAGACTCCGTACATAGAGCCCATCACGTACTGCCTTCTGCTCAAGTTGCCCCATACATGCCATATTGAAGTTGGGAAAATAGGGGACATTACATTTTCCGGAGGAATATATGCTTATATCGGGAGCGCCAAAAGGAATGCACAGCATCGATTGAATAGACATTGGATGGGTAGTGGAAAGAAAAAATGGCACATCGATTATCTGAGAGCACAGAGTCATCCAATCGCAGTGTGGGGTTTCGATCAGACTATTCTTCAAGAATGCAAGCTGGCAGATACAATGGAATGTTTGTCCATGGAGAATATTCCTCGGTTCGGTTCTTCCGATTGTCATTGCCCATCACATTTATACTTTTGTGAAAGCGAAGGAATAGTGGAAGCGATTCTAGCGAACTTTGAACACGCATTGATTTTTTATGCGAAATAAGAAAGGAGTCTACTATGAGAGAGCATGTAGAAAGATTACAGTTACTATTTGAAAGAAGAAGCATTAGGCGATTTACCGGAGAAAGCATTCCTAAGGATCATTTACTTTGGATTTCGGAGGCAGGATTTGCAGCACCATCCGCATCCAATCGTCGACCTTGGCATATTACGATTATTACGAATCGTAAGATTCTAGATCAGCTAGCTGAAGTGAATCCTTATGGAAAGATGCTCACAAAGGCAAGTGCTGCTTTTCTGGTCAGCGGTGATAGCCATCGTATGTATGAGGGTGAAGCAAAAGAATTTTGGATTCAAGATTGCTCCGCTGTGACCCAAAACGTTTTGTTAGCTGCACAAGCACTGGGATATGGTGCTGTATGGATTGGGCAACATCCGCTCAAGACCAGGGTGGAGTCGGCAAAAGAGATTGTTCATCTTCCGGAACATTTAGAACCACTAAGCCTTATTGCGATAGGTGTTCCGGATGAAAAGAAAGAGGCACGAACTCAATGGGAAGAAAGTCAAATTCTGTGGCGGGAGTCATAGAAAGCAAAAAAGGGCTGAAGTAGAATGGTCTGCTACAGCCCTTTTTGTCATTAACAGTGGTTGATCCAATCCTGAATTTTTAAGGTCTCTTGACTATGTGCTAAAGCTAAGCTTAATAAAACACGGGCCTTCTGAGGGTTTAGATTGTCGGCAGTTAGTATTCCCCTTTCTTCTTGAGTGGGTTTTGCTGGTCCGACTAAGCCAGCTCCGGTTCTCGTCCCAATGAGCACAACTAGGCCGGCCTGAACTGCTTTCTCCAAGGAAGTACCCATGGCGCGAGTAATCGCACCTGCCCCAGCTGCAGCAACTACAATGCCTTTTGCTCCTGCTGATTGGTATGCTTCAATAGCAACTCCATCCGCCATGATATGCGAATAAGCAATATCCACACGAGGCAAATCGGTCATTTCACTGACATCGAAAATCGTCTGATAGGTGTGGAGTCGAGAAGGTTGATGATAGAATCGCACCTCTTCACCTTTGACAAAGCCCAATGGACCACTATACAAGCTTTGGAACGTTTCGACCTTGTTCGCGTTGCTTTTGGTCACATCTCTAGCACAGTGAATTTCATCATTCAAAACAACTAACACACCTTTTCCTACAGCTTCCGGATCAATAGCGACTCGCACAGCATTGAGTAAATTCAAAGGGCCATCCGCAGATATTGCAGTCGCTGGTCGCATAGAGCCAACCACCACCACCGGGCGAGGATCTTTCACCGTTAAATGAAGGAAATAAGCAGTTTCTTCCAAGGTATCGGTTCCATGGGTGATAACGACTCCAGTAAGACTACTATCTTCCGAAAATTTAAGATTAATAAGGTTAGCCAAACGCAACCAATCCTGATGAGTGATGGCGATTGATCCAATATTTAAAAATTGTATGGCTTCAATCTCTGCCAATTCGTCAATACCGGGAACGCTGTCCAAGAGAGCTTCCACAGAGATTTCTCCCGGCCGATAATTTGTTGTTTTTCCTGGCGAACCTTTTCCTGCTATGGTTCCCCCGGTAGCTATCAACAAAACTTTCGCTTTATTACTTGACATGATGTTAAACTCCTCTCGGGAATCCATGCGATTCCACTTCTTTTCGTATGTTTTCATCTGTAAACCATTGAACCAACCATAGCTGCTTTTGCATCGGTATCAAGAAGCGACAGCCGTCTTCGGTGATTTCTATCACCTCTTCTTGTGCCAAATCACCACCTGACCTGTCTACCCCAAATTCGAGAGTGAATATTTGCCCTTGTTCCAATACATGATACGGTCGATTGCCGTATCTTTCCCATCTGGGGCCCAGCACCGAACCTCCATCGTGTGCCCAAATGCCAACTTGGTGACCTAAGGCATGCTGATATACCGGGTAACCACGCTCCTCTAAAAAGGTACGTACAGCTTGATCAACCTGCCAACCGGGAATTCCCGGTTGGATGAGGGACGCAGCCAAACGGATTCCGTCTTGAACTGTATCAAAAGCTTTCTGAATATCGGGAGGTGCTGTGGTTTCGCCTGGTTTGAGAATATACCAGCATCGTTGATAATCAGAACAATAACCATCTTTCTTAATCCCAAAATCCAAATGAAGGATATGGCCGGGTTCGACCAAAGTATCATCCGGTTTCGCGTGCCCGGCACTCATGTTAGGCCCGGAAGTAATACCCGGATCATCATGCCAGTTCCAAGACGCACCCAAATGTCGTTCTGTCATCTTGTTATGCATAAAATCCGAAATGTTACGAAGAGTCCAACCAGGTCGAAGTTCTTGCGTCAACAAACCAAACAACTCTAAAGTTTCCCAAGCTGCGGCAACGATTCTCTTTTTCTCTTCTCCGGTTTTACATTTTCTCAAATGGTCTATGATAGGTTCTGCCGAACAAAATCGGGTTTCCCACTCAGGTAGATAGCTGGAAAGTTTTAAAAACATACCATGACTTAACCCATCTGCAGAAACAGAATCCACAGAATAGTTCAGCGCGATGTTGGAAGGATTCTCTTTCATCAATTCGGCTCTTAGCGGAGCACGAAATGACTCGACATAAGGTATGACTTCATCATAAATTCCTAAGCTCTTATAATTTCCGTGGTCACCTGCTCCGAGGATTGCTACTTTTCTGCCGTTTTTGTAAAGAAGGAAGGCGGCTTCCCACACGACATGACCATCTCCTGCTAGGAAGGCCATGGCTGGATCTCGGTTCTCAATGGTTTCCCGAACGTAAGTGCACCAGCAGTCAATAGAGAGTTGTTTCATCATTTCGGTGGCTTGTTCCAGCTTCTCACGAATCAGTCTGGATTGTTGCATAGTATCTCCTTTCATATCAACGAAGTGTAACGATGGATTATCCACAAAAGAGCTAAGAGGATTGGTTGATGAAGCAAGTATAATAAGAGGGAATTTCTGCCCATCCACTGTAATAAGGGAAAATGTAATTGGGGGAAAAGGGATTTTTTGCTTACATAAAGCCATCTACCCAAGAAAATTCCGATTAGGGTGTAAGCAACATAAGGGAAAATCGGATAATAATCGCTACTCCTAAATCCGGGGTAGGTTATACCAAAGGGAAATAGCCAAGTTATGTTCGTCGAAACGGACGAAAAAAAAGCACCTGCTCCCCAACTAATAAAAGCCATGAGGAGTAAGATTCCATTGGATAAATGTATAAAGAAGTAAGATAAGAACATGGTGACCGATAAAAAGTGTAATGTGCCAAAAAGGACGAAATAATCTGGATTCTGAAGGTATGTGAATATGGTAACCATGAGGGCAGCTCCCCCAATCCTTAACGCTCTTCTTAGAATATTCTTGCTAAAATGAGTACTGATGCCTGCCAATACAAAAAAAGCAGGAGCAGCAAGAGCGGCTAATCTTAAAGACAGATGATTCAAATCAAATGGTTTTCCATAGAAAAACACTAAGTCATATATAAGATGATAATAAATCATCGCTGTGACAGCCAGCCCACGCAGAATATCAATTTCGTGAATGCGAGGGGGATTCTCTTTCATGAGATGGTTCTCCTTACTTGACTCGTTACCGATTTCATTTCTACCTTAACAAAATTCTATTTCTAAATAAAAAATCCTGCCTAGTTTGTATTTGTCAAGAAGAAGGAGTTTAGGCAGTCCTTTGAGAAAATAAAAAATGAAACAAACAATAAGGAGGAACATGAATGCAAACCATAGTCATTAAGAATGCAAAAATCTATACCATGACCGAGTTAGGGATTATCAAAGGTGATATTCTATTGGTGAATGGAAAGATTAAGGAAATTGGAGCGAGTGTCCAAGTGCCCGAAGGTGCCAAAGTCATCAATGCGAAAAATCACATCGTTACTCCTGGCCTCATTGATGCACACTGTCATATTGGTATGATCGAAGACTCTATTGGTTTTGAAGGATCCGATGTGAACGAGGCAATCAGCCCCAATACATCTCAAGTGCGTGGAATCGACGGCTTTAATCCCATGGACCGTACTGTAAAAGAAGCCTTAGCCGGTGGTGTGATCACAGCGGCAACCGGACCGGGATCGGCCAATGTATTGGGAGGTACTTTTTTTGCCTGCAAACTTCATGGAGATTGTGTTGATGACATGATTATCAAAGATCCCATTGCCATGAAATGTGCTTTTGGTGAAAATCCGAAACGCGTGTACAGTGGCCAGAAGAAAATGCCTTCTACCCGAATGGGCACAGCTGCCGTGATGAGAGAAGCCTTAGTTGCTGCCGGCAATTACATGAAAAAAGTAGAAGATGCTGTCAAAGAAGGGAAAGCTGCACCAGATCGCAACTTGCAACATGAATCGCTGATTCCTGTATTAAAAGGAGAAATTCCTTTAAAAGCACATGCTCATCGAGCAGACGATATCTTTACCTCTATCCGTATCGCTAAGGAATTTGGCGTAAAAATCACCCTAGAACATTGTACTGAAGGACACCTTATCGCGGATAAAATAGCAGAATGGAAACTACCCGCTGTTGTAGGTCCTAGCTTTGGGCATAGAACAAAATTTGAGTTGAAGGAAAAGGGTTTTGCGACTCCAGGAGCTCTATCAAAAGCAGGTGTTAAAG
>CALCNS010000162.1 GCA_937897315.1 uncultured Bacillota bacterium | reverse complement strand
GAACGAGTGCATTTCCGTGCCAAAGCAGAAGAAGCCTACACCGCAGGGCAAGCTCGTACCGCCGTAGAAATGGCGGTCCTCGAGAAAATAAAGCTGGAGCAATTACAAACCGAGCAGCAAATTGAATCGCTCAATCTACAAAGCAATCAACTTCTCATTGAATTAGAACAGAAGAAAGGTGAAGAGCGCATCATACAACAGCGTATTCTTCACGACACCTCACTTCGAGATCAATACAGCAACGAAGAAAAGTCGGATGAGATTCGAGAGAAAGATCTGCACCGGCAGTTGGCAGAGATAGAAAGCGAACAGCAAAAAAATGATCAAGAAGTCGGTACCCGACGGACGGAGCTTGAACGGCTAAGACAGGACATTTTATCGTTAACCGCGGAAGAAGAAACGAATCGTAAGAAAGAACAGGAATTACTCGAACACTATCATCAAAACAGTCGAGACCTGCACCTGTTGCAGGGTCGACTAGAAGGGTTAAATCGAGACGCGAAAGCACAGGAGCAAACCCTGGCTATCGTAAAAAAAGAAATCGCAGAGCTCACAACACAGCTCAATGAAAAGAAAACCAGGTTGAAACATATCGTCAGCGAAACCGAAGAGGATCAAAAAGTCCTACTGGAGTTAACAGCAGCCGCACTCCAACAGGAAAGCGAGTACCAAGAACAAGTTCAAGCAGCCAATGAGTTAAAAAATGTTCTCAGCCAACATCAAGCAAATTTACGCATCAGTCAAAACCGCATGCATATGTTAAGCGAATTATCGGACCAAATGGAGGGTTATTTCAAAGGCGTGAAAGCCATCATGCAAGCCAAAAAGCAGGGACATTCGGCCATGAAGGGGATTCACGAACCCCTAGCTAACTTGTTCCGTGTAGACAAGGCCCATGAAACCGCCATCGAGATGATTTTGGGCGGAGCCCTGCAAAACATTGTCGTGAACCAACCGGAAGACGCTGAAAAAGCCATAGCTTGGTTAAAGCAAAGTCATTATGGCCGAGCGACCTTCTACCCATTGAGTTCCATACGCGGGCAGCGAGACGAGCGGTTATGGTCCAAAATCAAAGATCAACCCGGTGTTCTTGCCATTGCTTCCGATTTGGTGCAAACCGAGCAGAAATACAATGCGATAAAAGAGAGTTTGCTGGGCAATGTGGTGGTGATGCAAACGTTAACAGAAGCCAACAAATTAGCCAAAGAGCTGAACTTACGATATCGCATAGTGACCTTGGAAGGAGATATCATTGTACCCGGTGGTGCGATTACCGGTGGTAGCTTATATCAGAAGGGTGTATCTCTTTTAGGAAGAGAACGAGAGATCGGTGAACTGGAGAGTAGCATACAAGAACAGAAGAAGCAGATACAGCAGCTCGAAGTGGAAGAGGTCCAAAAAAGAAAGCAAATAGAACAATGTGAAGCCCTGATGGATATCGTGAAATCCGATAAAGAGAAAGCAGAGACCCAGCTTCAACAGAGCAAATTGAAACAGCAGTTGCTTCAAGCCGAGATCTCGACCTTCGAACTATCTAAGGATAAAAAAGTTGCGGAAGAAACGTCCATACAGGATCTATATGGGTCTTCCCAAAGACAGACCGCGGAGCTCCAACTGGAGCAGAAACGCATTCAAGCTCTGGATTTGCAGTTGTTAAGAGAAATCGATTGTTGCAAAGAAATCAGTCATTCTTCACACATTCAGACCTTGCAGGCAGAATTACAAAGCGGAGAAGTGCAAATGGCGTTGCATCAACGACGCAAAGAAGAACTAGATATTCAATATCTACAGTTACAAGAAGTTTTGCTTCGATTCCGGCAGGATGTCCATCTAAAGCAGGATCGAATTGCCGAAATCAACCAGCGATTGGCAGAGAGTGCCACTGAATGCCAACAGGTGCAACTGGAAAGCCAGAGAATCGGGGAGAAACAACAAGAGACAGAGCTAAAACATCAATCATCCAAAGCCAAAGGGCTGAAGTTAAAAGCGGAACTTTCGGAACAAGAAGAACGAATTTATTCGGCTCGCAAGAACGAGGACCAATGTCGAGAAAGCTTTTACCATGAGAATAATCAATGGGTAAAATCTCAAAGTGAATTGCAGTTTTTACTGGATAAGGTTCAAAACGATTACAATACCAGTCCGGAAGAATTACCGCAAGAACCATTGGTGGCGTTCGAAGATCTCCAAGAATTACAAAAAGCTTGCACCCGCTTTCGTAACAAGATTCGAGAGATGGGCATGGTGAATCTAGGTGCGATTGAAGAAAAAAAGCGATTGGAAGAACGCAAATCGTATTTAAGCGAGCAAGGGGAAGACACACGAATCTCCTGTCAAGGAATTTATAAAGTTCTTGCCGAAATAGACAAAGATATGGAGAGCCGTTTCGAAGAAGCATTTCAAACGGTCAATTACCATTTTCAGCAGGTCTTTACGCAGTTATTCCAGGGAGGACAAGCGAAACTGCAACTGACAGAACCTCAGGATCTACTGAATACTGGTCTCGACATCATTGCACAACTACCCGGAAAAAAAGCCGGGAACTTAAGCTTATTGTCCGGAGGTGAACGGGCTTTAACGGCAGTGGCATTGCTCATCGCCATATTACAAGTTAAGAAACCTCCGTTTTGTTTACTCGATGAGGTAGAAACATCCTTGGATGAAGCAAATGTCAAACGGGTTGCCAAGATTTTAAGAACGTGCTCAGACCATACACAAATCATCTCGGTTTCACATCGAAAAGGGATGATGGAAGAAGCGGATGCCCTTATCGGTGTCACGATGCAATCGCCGGGGATTTCTACGGTGATATCCGTTCGATTTGGTGAAAAAGATAAACAGGAGTGATGGGATTGAGTTTTTTTGCAAAACTGAAACAAAGCTTAGTGAAGACACAGGAAGCTTTTGTGGGTAAGTTAGAACAAGTCTTCCTCTCGTTTCAAAAGGTAGATGAAGACTTATTTATCGAGCTCGAAGAAGTATTGATTTCTGCAGATTTAGGCGTTCAGACAGCCGATGCTTTACTGCAAAAGCTAAGAACTCGGGTAAAGAAAGAGCGTATTGAGAGCGGCGATAAAGTTAAAGAAGTACTACAAGAAGAAATGGCAGCCATGCTGGGAAAAGAACCTTCTCCTTTGAACGTGGTTCCCGGTCGGCTGAATATCCTCTTAGTCGTGGGTGTGAACGGTGTTGGAAAAACCACCCTGGTCGGAAAACTAGCCAATCGCTATCAACAACAGGGGTTGAAAGTCCTTGTTGCGGCAGCAGATACGTTTCGTGCCGCAGCCATTGATCAGCTTGGGATTTGGTGTGACCTTGCCGGTGTGGAAATGATTCGGCATCAAGCCGGAGCCGACCCCGCCGCCGTAGTGTTTGATGCCATCAATGCAGGGAAGGCCAGACAAGCGGATCTTATTCTAATCGACACCGCCGGGAGATTACATAATAAATCGCATCTTATGGAAGAGATGAACAAAATATATCGTATTATCCGCCGGGAAATCCCCGATGCTCCTCACGAAACCTTATTGGTATTGGATGCGACAACCGGTCAAAATGCTGTGTTACAAGCCAAAGCCTTTCGGGAAGTGTCTCAAGTTTCGGCTTTGGCACTCACCAAACTCGACGGTACCGCCAAAGGTGGCATCGTGATTGCCATCTGTCACCAGTTGAATATTCCGGTCAAATTGGTTGGTTTGGGAGAAGGAATTGACGATTTAAAAGATTTCGAACCGGCATATTTTGTTCAGGCCCTGTTTGATCGACGTTCCCATTTAGCATAACACCATTCAAAAGACAACCGTGGAGAAGAGGGATTGATATGGCACCCGTTCTGCCTGCACAATGTCAGGTCAATGAAAAAGGTCAGTTGGAGATTCGTGGTATTCCTTTAGCCGATTTGGCACTCCGGTTTGGTACCCCGCTGTATGTCATGGATGAGGAACTCATCAGACAACATTGGCGGGAATACAAAGCAGGATTTGGTGACTACGCTTCTGCCAGAGTGGTATATGCCGGGAAAGCGTTGCTCAATATGGGATTATGTCGCATCATGGAGCAGGAAGGTTGTTATTTGGATGTGGTAAGCGGAGGAGAACTCTTTACTGCTTTACGAGCAGACTTCCCTGCAGAAAAAATCCTATTTCATGGGAACAATAAATCCCAAGATGAACTTCGATATGCGCTTCAGGCAGGTGTGGGCAGAATTGTCATCGATAATGCATACGAAGTGACGATGCTGGAGAACTTAGCTCAGGAAATGCAGACAAAAGTTCAGGTGATGATACGCGTGACCCCTGGGGTAGAGGCTCACACGCATGAGTATATTCGCACAGCCCAAACCGATTCCAAATTTGGTATCGGTATTTCAGATCCCCTTCTTCTGGAAGTTGTTGCTCAATTGCGTAACAGCACGGTGCTATGCTTAACCGGTTTTCATTGCCATATTGGTTCGCAGATTTTGGAAGAAGAACCTTTTGGTTTGGCCGTAGAACGCATGATGGGTTTGATGAGCAAAGTAGGTAAGGAGCTTGGGGTTTGTGTTACAGAGCTCAATATGGGAGGGGGCATTGGCATACGCTATACTTCAGCCGATACACCTTTAACACCCCAACAGGTCGTACGTCATATCACGGACCAAGTCACTGCAGTAGCACAGCGTGAAGGTCTGCCATTGCCAGCCTTGTACGTAGAACCGGGTCGAGCCATTGTGGGAGAAGCCGGATTGACACTATATCGTATCGGTTCATTAAAAGAAGTGCCCGGTATTCGTCACTACCTTAGTATCGATGGTGGGATGTCCGATAACCCCAGACCCGCCCTGTATCAGGCCGTCTACGAAGCCATGTTGGTCGAGAAAGCAAACCAAGAGCCCACCATAAAAGTTCATTTAGCCGGCAAACACTGTGAAACCGGAGATATCTTAATCAAGGATTTGTTGCTACCGCCGGTGGAACCGGGAGATATCTTGGCCGTGTTTGCTACAGGAGCATATAATTACTCCATGGCCAGCCATTATAATCGCACTCCCAAACCCGCTATGGTGTTGGTAAGTCGACAAGGCGTATTTATGCTTCAGGAGAGAGAAACGTATGAGGACTTGGTTCGACAAGACCGCATCCCCATGCATTTACGTTCGTAGGACAAGTGAGAAAGTAGGTTATTCATGTTAGGTTTATCTTCTGATTTTTTACTCTATTTACCGGGTTTGCTGTTGGCATTGACGGTGCATGAGTTTGCCCACGGGTATGTATCGTATCGACTGGGTGACCCCACTCCTAAGATTCAAGGAAGGTTGTCCTTGAACCCGGTCCATCATATTGACCCCATTGGCTTTTTAATGATGGTCTTTTTTCGCTTTGGTTGGTGTAAACCGGTGCAATGTGATTCGAGGTATTTTAAAAACAGGCGTCAAGGAATGCTGTGGGTGGCATTAGCCGGTCCTCTCGCGAATTTTACCATGGCGTTACTGACTTCGTTGATCTTTGGAGCTTTTGCCTTCTTTTTACCGGCTCAGATGTTTGGAAACGATATCGTCATGAAGCTCTTGTTTGGTGTTCTACTCTATAATATTAACTTGGGGCTGTTTAATTTAATCCCCATTGCTCCTTTGGATGGATCAAAAGTGTTGGAAGGATTGTTACCTCCGACATTGGCGTATCAGTATTCTTGGTGGATGCAGCAGTATGGCGTTCTGCTCTTACTTGCCATGATGTTTACCGGCGCTTATCGATATATCATAGGACCTTTGGCGAATTTCATGCTGAATATACTCTTGCGTATCTTGCAAGTGTTTTTGTAAGGAGTACCACCTATGTCTTCTCACCATTTGGATTTGAATTTTCTTCAAGCGCCGGAAGATACGGTGGAAACCATTCGCAAAGACAAAGAAAAAGTACTACAGGTTAGGATTACCGATTGGCTGAACGAGATGATAGACCAATGGCAGCAAACCGGTTTCAACAGCGAAGAAGCGTCTTCCTGGATGGTTTTATTGGCGATTTTGCTGGAGTGGAAAATGCAACTTCTATTACCCAAACCCATAGTGGAAGTAGAAGAAGAACCGTATGACCGAGAAGCCCATTTGGAAGAATATCGCCTCATTCAACAAACCGCCAAGAAATTATCGGAACTGGCAGAGGAACGGGCTAACTGGTTATCGAGAGAATCGGATGATCATATCTTAGGCATAGAACCCCAAGATCGATTGCGCCAAACCGGTCTCATGGATTTGTTGCAAGCGTTTCAAAAGGTCTTGGCAACGGAGTCCTTGAGTGAGGAACCCAATGAAGTGATTCCGGTAGATGAATACGACTTGGAAAATCAAATGGATTATTTGATGCAAAGAGTAGGGCAATTTCAAGGACGTATTCGCTTTCAGCAGTTATTCCGACCAGGAAGCAGCAGAAACTTATTGGTGGCTACTTTTTTAGCACTGCTCGAACTCGTGCGCTTGCAGCAATTACACATTGAACAAACAACTCCCTACGGAGAGTTATGGATAGGGGTGTTTTCAAATGGAAACGGACAGTCAACAGAATCAATCTCTGCCACTGAATCGCATCGCGAAGGACATGGAAGAGGGGCTCATTGAAGCGTTTTTGTTTATTAGTGGAGACCCGGTTCCTAGCGAACGCTTGGCAGAGTTATTGGGAAAGCCGTTAGAGGAAACCAATGCACAAATGCAAGCCATATCGGAGCAGTGGGAAGCCGATGAGACGCGCGGCTGTAGCTTGGTTGCGATTGCCGAGGGGTGGCAAATTGTCACCAAAAAAAAATTCGCCGGTTTACTCAAGGAATTTATGCAAACCCTAAACAAACCCCGCAAACTATCGGCAACGACGTTAGAAACGTTGCCGATTATCGCCAGCAAGCAACCGGTGACCCTCCAG
>CALCNS010000161.1 GCA_937897315.1 uncultured Bacillota bacterium | reverse complement strand
CATTGGGATCACTTCCCTCGTGAGGAACAGAAAAGAGTTTTTCTTAGGCAGCTGGATGTCGCCAAGCAGTATCACAAACCCGTTATCATACACGATAGGGACGCTCATGGGGATATCATTGAAATTTTAAGACAAGAGTCTAAGTATTTACCTGGTGGAGTCATGCATTGTTTTTCGGGTAGCTGGGAGATGGCAAAACTGTGTCTGAACTGGGGATTCTACATCTCATTCGCAGGTCCATTGACCTTTCCAAAATCGAATAAGTTGAAGGAAATTGCCGGGTTAGTACCCTTGGATCGAATCTTAATAGAAACAGATTGCCCGTATTTAGCTCCTCAAGTGTATAGAGGAAAACGTAATGAACCTGCTTACGTGGTGGAACAAGCCAAAGCCATTGCAGACATTCGAAATTTGTCTTGGGAAGATGCCGCGAATAGAACTAGGATGAACACAGAGCAGTTGTTTGGACTGAAGAAATCATGAAATTGGAACCAGTAGTCGTAGTAGAAGGGGAACACGATCGAAGAGCAGTTTTACATGCGGTTGAAGCAGATGTCGTGATTACAGGGGGATTTGCATTGACCGATGAAGTGATTTCGAGACTAAGACAATTGCAGGAGCGGCGTGGAATTATCATCTTGACCGATCCGGATTACATGGGTGATGTGATTAGGCGTACTCTGCAAAGAAAGATACCGGGTGCTCAGCATGCGTATGTTTCTCGTGAAGACTCTTTTCAACAAGGTGATGTAGGTGTTGAAAACGCAAAACCAGAAACCATCCAGAGGGCGTTATCCCAAGCTAGGAAATATTCACCCTTACAAGAAGACCCATATCAGATACAAGACCTTTACAAATTAGGATTAGCGGGGAGAAAAGATAGTGCACATAAAAGAGCAGAAGTTTCGAGGATTTTGAACATAGGGTACGGAAATGCCAAGAAGTTCTGTCGTGACCTCAATGCTTTTCGGATCACCTTTTCAGAACTTGAGAAGGCTTTGATTCAAATCGGTATCATTGAACCGAATGATTCGTCTGAAAGGAGAATGGGACAGTGAAATTAACCTCGTTAAGCGAAGTGAAACGTATAATTGATGAGAATCATTTTTCGGTTCGAAAGAAATATGGTCAGAATTTTTTAGTGGACGAGAACATCTTAAGAAAAATCGTCGATGCTGCCCAACTGGCAGCCGATTCAGTTGTTTTAGAGATCGGTCCTGGCTTTGGAACCCTAACCTTGGCTTTGGCAGAGAAGGCACGTCAAGTTACCACTGTAGAAATCGACTCCTGGTTAATCCCCATTTTACAAAATCACTTTGATGGGTATGGCAATATCCGGGTGATTCACGACGACGCCTTAAAAGTGAACTGGTCCAATTTATTCGAGTGCGATGAAAAGGTAGTTGTGGTAGCGAATCTTCCCTATTATATTACCAGCCCACTCATCGAAGCGATGCTAATAGCCCCGTTTCATTTACAGAAAATGGTTATATTAGTTCAGAAAGAAGTGGGAGAACGATTGGTTGCTCATCCTGAGCAAGATGCCTATGGAAGTTTATCTGTCTATGTGCAAAGTTCTTGCGATGTAGAATGGGTATGCACCGTACTTCGGGGAGTCTTTTATCCAATGCCAAAG
>CALCNS010000160.1 GCA_937897315.1 uncultured Bacillota bacterium | reverse complement strand
TCTCTCATAGCATGTATTTCAACTCTACGGTCACTCATCAAAATGTTGATTAAAGGGAATAAAGAAGCTACATCACTTTCTATAACAGGTTCGAAACCAAGATGGTTTCGTTCGGCCATTACGGAGACTCCATGAGATGCAATATTACCACTGGCTACAATGCAATCACCTTCCAAAATCCGTTGAGGTAGAATTCAATTCACTTCTGGATAAATTCCAATACCTGTTGTATTGATAAAGATACCATCTGCACTGTTTTGTTCCACCACCTTGGTGTCTCCCGTCACGATTTGTATCCCAGCCTCGCGAGCAGTTTTAGCCATAGATTCAACAATTCTTCGTAGTACTTCCATATCGAGACCAGAGGCAAGAATCATTCCCACAGACATAAAACGAGGAATCGCACCACTGACGGCAAGATCATTCATCGTACCGCAAACTGCTAGCTTACCAATATCTCCTCCTGGAAAAAATAAAGGTCTAACTACATAACTATCTGTTGTCATGGCAATATTTTCTGGTACACGTAATAAAGCTGAATCAGTTAATGGATTCAAATATGGATTCTCAAAAGCAGGTCGAAACAACTGCTCTACTAATTCACGTGATTTAGCACCACCGGAACCGTGGGCTAATGTTACTTTAGAATCCATAGTCTTCCTCCCTGTAGCGAAAATAAGCCGCACATGTTCCTTCTGCTGATACCATACAAGGTCCCAATGGGTTATCTGGTGTGCAAGTAGAGGCAAAATGCATGCATTGAGTTGGTACGGTGTGCCCTTTTAACATCTGAGAACATAAGCAACCTTGAGGTTCTGGAAGTTCTTCAAAAGCTGGTGAGAATTTTACCTTGGCGTCGTATTCTTTATACTCGGAACGCAATTTTAATCCACTTCGAGGTATCATACCCAATCCTCGCCACAATGTATCCTGTTTCTCCATAACACTAGATAACAGGGTAAGTGCTTTTCTGTTTCCTAAAGGTGTAACAACTTGAGGATACATATTTAGGCAAGCTACTTGGTTATGAGCAATCATTTGTAAAATAGCTAATATGGATAACAAAATTTCATCTGCTTCAAACCCGGAAATTGCTGCAGGCATGTGTAACTGTTCAGGTAAAAATGAAAAGGCATCGCTACCAATCATGGCTGCCACATGACCCGGACATAAAAGGGCGTTGACCTTGTGTTCTCCTGACAATAACGAAATTAAAGCTTCAGGCATGGTCTTATGGGTTGATAAAACAGAAAGATTGCTGATTCTTTTTCTTACTGCCTTATCGACTAGAGCGGCAGTTAAAGGTGCAGTTGTTTCAAATCCAATTCCAAAATAGACTACTTGGTGTCTGGGATGATCCCGTGCAATCTTTAACGAATCCATTGGAGATGTAACCAGTCGTACGTCCTTACCCTGCTCGTATAATGAGTAAAGACTTTCTTTCCCACTTGGTACATGCATCATATCGCCAAAACAAGTGAAAATAACATCCTCGATTTTAGCTATAGACACTGCCATAGCAATATCGGCAGAAGATGTAACACAAACCGGGCAGCCTGGTCCTGAGACCAGCTTAATCTGTTTAGGCAAAATAGCTGGTAGCCCATAATGTCGAATACTATTGGTATGCGTACCACAGACTTCCATTATCGTCAGAGGTCCCACTTGCTCAGCCAAGCGATAAATTTCCTTGATCATATTTGAATCATAAAGGTTGAGATTAGAATCCATCTTTTTTTACTGCATCCAAGGTGGCTTTCATTGCTTTCTTCAGTTCTTCACCTGATTTCAGATCCAAGACCTGAATCACGAAACCGGCATGAACCAATACCAAATCACCAGGAATGACTTTCTCCATTAAACAGATATCTGCTATTTTAGTAACTCCATCATAATCAATCACGGCTTCTGTATCATTAATCTTGATGACTTTGCCAGGAATTGCCAAACACATTCGAATCACCTCATTCTTTCAGCAACAGTTGCAGCTTGACCGTAGGATATACCTCCGTCATTGCAGGGTAGTTTCTCGTTGCATAAAACCCGGAATCCTTGTTCAGTTAAAACTTTATACGTTTTTTCCAACAAAAATCGATTTTGAAAAACCCCACCCGACAAAGCTATTGTATGAACATCCCTCTTTGTTCTTTGAAACTGAGACATCTTTAAAACGAAATCGATGATCGTATTATGAAATCGCAGTGAAATCGTTCCTGGAGAGATACCACTTCTTACATCTAACAGGAGTTGTTGAACCATGGTTCTCCAATCAACCCAGATAACATTCGATTGTTCCAAGAAATCTAAATGATATTGACCAGAGGCCGTATCGTCGATTATTTGTTCTAAATGAATGGCTGCTTGCCCTTCATAAGAAGCGATAGGACATATCCCGAGCAAGGCGGCTACCGCATCGAATAACCTTCCCATCGAGGTTGTGGTTGGTGCATTGAGCCCTGCTTCCATAGCCTTTAATATGATTTTGGCTTCATCCTTATATGGAGGAAAATACTCCAGCGCTTTATTAAATCCAAAAGTTTGATTCAAGATTGATAATGCTACTCTCCATGGTTCGCGGATTGCCTCCTCACCCCCAGGGAGTGAAAAAGGAAGTAAATGCCCTACCCGTTGACTGGTTTTGATGTTCCCATAAAGAACTTCTCCACCCCAAATTGTGCCATCTTCTCCATACCCCGACCCGTCAAAAATAAACCCCAAAGAAGGCTCCTTCACCTGGTGCTCTGCCAACACAGAAGCAAAATGAGCATGATGATGTTGAACCGCAAAAATCGGGATGGTGTTCCCCTTCTTACTAAAAGCTCTTTGTAATTCAACTGCCAAGTGAGATGTTGTATAATCCGGATGCAAATCTCGCGCTATGACCTGCGGATAAGCGTCAAAAATATGCATAAATGAATGGACTTCGTTCATATAGGTCTGTTCGGTATCAATCTCATCCAAGTCCCCTATGTGTCCGCTGAGTATAGCATGTTCTTGCTTAGCGATACAGAAGGTGTTTTTTTGTTGAGCTCCTACAGCAAGGATGACATTCTTGTTTTGTTCAAGAGGAATCGGTTCCGGCACGAAACCCCGCGCTCGGCGAATGAGATGTAATTTGTGTGCAACCACGTGGCATACACTATCATCCATACGCCGAAAAATGGGGCGATTGTTTGTAATCAACAAATCTGCAATGTTGGGATATATCTTATCAACATCGTTATCCTGATAAATCATGGGATGATCAGATTGATTTCCACTCGTCATGACTAAAACTTGATGTTGCTGCATCAAGGTATAATGAAGCGGAGTATAAGGCAACATCACTCCGAGTGTTTTATGCTGTAGAGAAACTCCAGAGGCGATTGGTGCCTGTGATTTCAACCGTAGCAAGATGATTGGTTTTCGTTGCGAGGTGATTGCGATGATTTCTTCCTCTTCTATTTCACAATACCGCTTGACCGTTTCAATATCTGGCATCATGACAGCAAACGGTTTATCATATCGAAGCTTTCTTTGTCTCAATCTATTAACTGCACTCTCGTTCATTGCATTACAAACCAAATGATATCCACCAATACCCTTTAAGGCAACGATTTGTCCTGACCGGATTGCTTCATGAAAACATTCGTATGGATCTTTTGTTAATCCCTTTATTGAGGGAATGACTTCTAACTGAGGACCGCAAACCGGGCAAGCATTGGGTTGAGCATGAAACCGCCTATCTTCAGGATCATCGTACTCATGCTGGCATGATTCACATTGGATGAATTTAGACATGGTTGTATTTTTTCGATCGTATGGGACATCTTGAATTAATGTAAACCTAGGGCCACAATTCGTGCAATTGGTAAAAGCGTAATCAAGACGTCGATTACCTGTTTCAGTGATATCTTCAATACAATCGGGACAAATACCAATATCCGGCGAAATCCATGTTTCACGGATGCCGGATATACTTGGTAATATATTAAAACCCTGCTCTCGTTTTACCGGAATCTCTTTTATGCAGAGATGTTCTATCCGGGATATGGGAGGTGGATTGTTCTGTAATTCATAAAGAAAGGCAGAACAAGCTGCTGGGCTTCCCTCGATTTCAATTTGAACACCATTAGTATCGTTCAAAACGAAACCGGATAATACCTTAGACAGGGCCAAGCGATAAACAAAGGGACGGAACCCCACTCCTTGTACCAATCCAATTACTTCAACAGCATATCGTACCATTTTTCGGTGACCCCGATTTTAACCTTTCATTGCCTTCAATTGTTCTTCAATATAAGACACTACTTCATTAGCCCGATATTCACCTTGTACCTTACCCACTTCTAATATTGCGACACGGGAATTTATACTATTAATATATTTCTTCATAACCATAGGATCAACACTGACGTATGGTGCTAAATCGATTTTCGTGAGAATAACCACATCGGTATGAAGAATCGCATTGGGATACTTCAAAGGTTTATCTTCACCTTCAGGAATACTTAATACAACAATCCGTATTTCTTCACCCAAATCATAGGAAATAGGGCAAACTAAATTTCCAACGTTTTCTATAATAAGGATCTCAGTATCTTCTAAGTTTAATTTCCTGATTTCGCTTTGAATCATTTTTGCATCTAAATGACAAGCTCCATCCGTGATAATCTGAGTTGCTTCAACACCAAGCTTACGAATCCTGTTGGCATCATTCTCGGTGGCTAAATCACCTTCAATAACAGCAACTTTATGTTTTGCTGATAATGCAGGAAGAATATTTTCGAGCAAGGTGGTCTTTCCTGAACCAGGTGACCCCATTATGTTGATTACAAACGTATGGTTCTCATGAAAAACCACGCGATTTTGATTTGCTACCTGCTTGTTTAATGCTTTCACATCTATAATAATGTTGATTTCAGACATAGTCCTCTCTCCCTTCATACTCATCACAAACCAAACTGATGATGTAAAACTCTTCTCCTTGAATAATTTTGAATAAAGTACTTTGACACACGGGACATGTATAAGGAAATCTCGATGGTTCATAATCAAAACCACAACTGTCGCAGCGCACTCCAACAGGTATGGAAGTCATTTCTAAGGTAGCCTCTTCAAAAATGCTGTTTTTTGACATCGCTTCAAATGCGAATAGTAAAGCATCGGGCATCACATTGGCCAAAACTCCTACAGCAAGTTTGATTGTCTGAACTTTTCTTATTCTTCTTTTTGTCAATGCATGATGCGCAATTGATAGCATATCCTGAACAAGTGCCGTTTCGTGCATGGTTCCCCTCCGAAATGAATTTGCTTATTCAGTTTGAATTCAAAAACCTGATTAGAGCATCAGTATCGAAGTATAGCACTAACAAACGTACTGTCAAGATAAAAGTTAAAAAAAACACTTGTTCTGACTACTATAAGTCAGAACAAGTGTTCGTTGGCGGAGAGAGTGGGATTCGAACCCACGGTCGCCGTGAGACGATCACTGGTTTTCAAGACCAGCTCCATAAACCGCTCGGACACCTCTCCATATCAAGCCTGTAAAGTTTATCACATTGCAGTCGAGAAGTCAATTCTCTTCCACAACTTCTAATCTCTAGTTGGTATTGACATAAACTTGAATAAAGAGTAGTATAGGGTTGTAGTTAAATATACTTTAATAGTACTATTTTTCTCTAACCATATCAAGATGTAGGTTTGTTTTTTTTGTTTTTGGGCACAAGATCATATTGGTATGTGAATAACAACGTTCATCCTTCGTAATGTTCGCTTCTATGGTGTCATTATTCTGGCAAACCGGAAAGCAGTATTGCTTTCGTTTTTTTTTCTTTATTCTTAAATAGAACGGTTATTGAGGAGTGATTGTTATGTTTTTGCTCTTGTTCATTTTATGGTGGGTTTACAGTGGTACATTAACCGTTGAGATTATTCTAGTTGGTTTCTTCTTAGCCTTAGTCCTAGAATTTGCCACAGTGAAAATTCTAAACTACCGTTTTACAGCTGATCTAAGTGCCGCTGTACATACTGTTTTATGGATTCGCTACTTTAAGACATTGGTCTTAGAAATCGTCAAGTGCTGTTTATCAGTCTTACGCTTAATATGGACACCCGAGTTGGAGATTAAACCAATGTTGCGTCGCTTTCCCAGCAGTCTAAAACTGGAAGGCAACATGGTCATTTTAGCGAACTCCATTACCCTAACACCGGGTACCATAACTGTTCAGGTCCAACCACATGCTTTTGTAGTTCATGCGCTGGATGCTAAATACCTGCATGGAATCGAGCGCTCCGATTTCGTTCAAATCTTAGAGGAGATGGAGAAACGCGATGATCAACAATAACTGGATTTCATTTTTCTTAATAACTTGTTGTGTCTTCTTATCTTTGACCGCATTATCCAGTCTCGTTCGAGCTATTAGAGGGCCAAGATTTACTGATAGACTTATGGCAGTAAATATGATTGGCACCATGGTAATTGCCATGATGTGCATCTTGTCGGTTTATCAGAACCAAAGTTTTCTTGTTGACATAGCTATCGTCTATGCTTTATTAAGTATGATGTCTGTGGTCGTATTAACTCGATTAGTAATTGTGCGTCGTTATGGACAGCTAGAACGCGAAATGGTAACCCCCATACTGGAAGATCGGAGGATTCAGAAATGATACGTTTTCTCACAGACCTGATTGGAGTGATACTCATCAGTTCGAGCATGTTCGTTTTTGCTTCTTCTGTATTGGGTATTTATCGCTTTCGCTATGTCTTAAATCGTATGCATTCCGCGGCACTTTGTGAAACCTTGGGAATGATGTTATTGGTCAGCGGGTTAACCTTTCTTTTGGGCATTTCTTGGCATTCTGCAAAAATGATTTTAATCGTGGTCTTTTTGTGGATGGCGAGCCCGGTAGCCAGTCACTTAATCGCTAGAGCTGAGGTCTTAACCCATGCTCATATCACCGATGAATTGGAGGTGGTGGATGATGAACGTCATATATGAGTTAATCTTAATTGTCTTTTTGTTCGTCTGTGCCATTGGCGCATTCTTGTCCGAACGTTTGCTGATTGCTGTTGTCATCTTCATGTCCTATAGTTTGGTTATGAGTGTGATCTGGGCCTTGTTACAGAGCCCGGACTTAGCCATTACCGAAGCGGCTGTCGGTGCGGGTGTTTCGGGTATTTTATTCTTCATCACGTTAAAGCGAATCCATGCCTTAAAAGGCACAAAGGATGAGTAACCATGAATATAGAAACGAATTTTTTTAAAAGGCTCAATGATTGGGTAAACGGCGAAGCCGACCGCTTATTCCCAGAATTGCATGAAACAGATGCTCCCAAACCACCGGAGCCTGTGGCAACTATTGGCCCTTTACCCAACAAAGATGTGCTCTTCTTAACCTCTTATCAAGCAGTAGCACTCATCGTGGTCATTGGAATGGTTTCCATCCTCTTATACACCGTCTACAAACTCCCTTTGTTTGGTGTAGCCGATAATCCAGCGGTCAACGAAGTGGTCGAACGTTATGTCGAAAAAGGGTTAGAAGAAACCGGTGCAGTGAACGTGGTAGCCGGCATGATTCTGGACTATCGTGCTTTCGACACACTCGGAGAGTCTTCTGTATTGTTACTGGCCATAACCAGTGTCATGATGTTACTGTTGAAAGACGAAAAAAACACCGATCCGGATGAAGAGCTTATTGAAGCTCATGAAGCGGTCATTGAAGACCACAACAGAGATATGATTTTACAAACAATGACCATTATTTTAATGCCTGCGATTATGTTATATGGTATTTATGTCATTCTGAACGGTCACTTGTCTCCCGGTGGCGGATTCTCGGGCGGCGCGATACTGGGAGCTGGCTTAATATTGTTTGCTTCCGGATTTGGGCATAATCGTGTAAAGAAATTCTTCAATATGAAGACATTTCGAACCCTAACTACTATCGCTTTGTTGGGTTATGGTGTCCTAAAAACTTATTCCTTTTTGTTAGGTGCTAATCATCTTCCTACAGGTATTCCCCTAGGTACACCAGGTGCCATTTTCAGCAGTGGTCTCATTTTCGTTCTCGATATCTGCGTCGGCTTGATCGTCGCTTGCACCATGTACGGATTTTTCTCCGTCTTTTCAAGGGGGGAAATCTAAAATGAAACAATTCATTGTTGAACTCATAAATGACCGATTCATGATTGCTGCTGTATTGTTGTTTGGATTAGGATTTATGAACCTGTTGTTGCAGAAGAACCTCATCAAAAAGATTATCGGCTTCAACGTCATGGACTCCTCCATTTTCTTATTCCTTGCTTCGCAGGGCTACATCAATGGACGTATCGCACCCATTATTACCAATGGGGTTTTCGACGCAGAAGTTTATATTAACCCCATTCCCAGTGGCTTGGTTCTGACGGGAATTGTGGTTTCGGTGAGCGTCACTGCCTTCTTTTTGGCCTTGACGGTACGTTTATATGGGATCTATAAGACAGTCGACTTCGATGAAATCATGCTGTTAATCAATAAGGAGGCGGAATGATTGCTACCCTATTACTATAATATCCCGGCGGTCAGCATTCTGCTTTGCATGATTTCCGGCATTAGTATTCCTCTGCTCTCAAGCGGGCGCAGAGCCTATCGATTAACTTTATTTGTCAGTGCAACTGTGACACTACTCTCAGCATTGCTGATGTATAAAGTAATCCCGCTCAATGAATACTTTACCTACATGATGGGTCATTTCCCGGCACCTTGGGGTAATGAATTATCGGCAGGACCTTTGGAAGCTATGATGGGATTTATCTTTGGTTTGGTGATGTTTCTCTCCTTATTGGGTGGTTCCATGACCCTATTCCATGACATCCTACCGGGGAAACAGAAATTTTACTTTACTATGATGAATATGCTCATGGCAGCCTTACTCGCCATGACATACACCAACGATTTGTTTACCGGTTATGTTTTCATCGAAATCAGCACCATTGCTGCTTGTGCAATTGTCGTTGCTCGAGATACTCCAAAAACCATCGGTTCGACGATACGGTATTTGGCTATTAGCTTATTGGGTTCGGGTTTGTTTTTGATTGGAGTGGTTTTGCTTTATTGCATCACCGGTCATTTGCTGATGCCGAATATTCAAACCCAAGTCTTGCGCTTGGTCTCCACTGGGCTTTACACGGTTCCCTTAACGGTGGTTGCTGGATTGTTGTTTGTCGGTATTGCCATTAAGAGTGCTCTATTCCCCTTCGGAGCCTGGTTACCCATGGCGCATGGTGGGGCGACAACGACTTCCAGTGCTGTACTCTCGGGTTTGGTCTTAAAAGGGTATATCGTCATGCTCATCAAAATATTCTACCGTGTTTTTACGATTGATGTGATTCGAGACCTCAACGTGACCAATATTATGTTTGCTTGTGGTTTGGCAGGAATGATTTATGGTTCCATAGAGGCATTTCGCGAAGAACACATTAAGCGGATGCTAGCTCACTCCTCTATGGCACAAATCGGTTATATTTTTATGGGTATTGGTTTGGATGTCAACTTGGGTGTAGCCGCTGCATTTTTACAAATTATGGTGCACGCTTTTGTCAAACCTTTGCTTTTCCTTTGCGCTGGTCGTTTGTCTGAAGTCTACGATCACGAGAAGAGCAGCTACCGTTTGAGAGGGTCAGCTCATAAAGATTGGGTTGCCGGTATCGGCTTTACGATTGGTGCGATGTCCATGGTAGGCATCCCCTTGTTGGGTGGGTTTGCCGCAAAGTTTTACTTGGTCACCTCTGCGATGATGAACCCTGCTAAACTCTGGCCTGCTTTGATTACATTAATGATTAGTGCTGTAATGAATGCCTTATACTATATGCCCGAAGTCATCGCTATATGGACTCGTTGCGAGCTTTGTACACCAAATCCAGTGGAATCTAATCTTGGCTTCGACTTGATTTCTGCACCTCTGCTTGCATCAGGCGTCATATTCCTAGGTCTTAATGGATATACGATGATTCAGGTCATTCAGCGTGGCTTGGCTTTACTATAAGGAGGTGGAACATTTTGCTATATTTAATGATTGGTCTACCACTTCTCGCAGGCTTAACGATTCTGCTCTTAAAACCAAGGTTCATCAAGCTAATCGCTATGGGAGCCCCAAGCGTTACCTTACTCATTTCCTTATCTCTTTGGCAAAACAACACCTTTAGCAACACGATACATCAGGTAACACCTAATGTATCATTTCTGCTCGCACAAGACAATATTTCCAGTTTATTTCTAGTCTTAGTTCAACTCGTTTTTTTACCCATTGTTATGTTTGCATTAGAGTATCATGAACATGATAAGAAAGCTCATAGAATATTAGCTTTTACTATATTATGTCAAGCAGCTCTTAACGGACTATGTCTATCTGCTAACCTCTTAACAACGTACTTGTTTTTTGAGATGATCACACTTACTTCGTTTCCGATGATTTTACATGCATCAACGTCAGCTTCTCGCCGAGCTGCTTTTGTATATTTGGGATATTCAATTACAGGTGCAGCCTGTATTTTTTCAGGATTGTTGTTAGGGAGTCCCTCTTTTTTGCAGGCATACCAACCAGGAGGATTTTATAGAACAATCACGACGACACAGAGCTATGCTTGGCTTCTCATCGTTATTGGCTTCTCATGCAAAGCAGGTATGTTTCCTCTACAATCTTGGCTCCCAATCGCCCATCCTGAAGCACCTTCTCCAGCAAGTGCTTTATTATCCGGCATCAATACAAAAGCAGGTATACTAGGTATTCTACGTGTTACCTACTTCGTTGTCGGTGCGCAAAACCTTATTAATACCCCAGTGCGAAACGTCATGTTAACATTATCGCTCATAACAGTCTTCCTTGGTTCTATGCTTGCTTTTAAAGAAAAATTACTAAAACGGCGATTGGCTTTTTCAAGCATCAGCCAATTATCATATGTTATTTTCGGAATGATGTTGATGACATCCATGGCCTTTGAGGGTGCTATTCTTCAGGTATGGTTTCATGCTGCCGCAAAAATTACTCTGTTCTTAGTTTCTGGTGCGATTCTACATTATACAGGGAACACGAAAACAACGCAGCTACTTGGAATAGGCAAGCAACTGCCATGGGTCATGGGTTGTTTCAGTATCGCTGCATTATCTTTGATTGGCATTCCGCCTTTAGGAGGTTTTGTCGCCAAATGGTTTTTGGCTGAAGGAGCTCTACTACCGCAAACTGGCTTCTTTGGTTGGCTCGGTGTTATTGTACTAATGATTTCTGCTTTATTAACAGCTGGGTACCTTTTACCGATTCTCTCTGAAGGATTTTTCCCCGGGAAGGATTATGTAACGCCCCAAGGTCGCAAACCCGGATGGAAAATGCATGTATCCTTAACTTTGCTCAGTATTTTTCTACTAGTGGGTGGTTTATTCCCGAACTTTTTGTTGCAACCAATACAGAGCCTCAGCGCTCTTTTATTTTAGGGGGTGGTGAAGTTGCCAAGTTGGTTTATTCTATGTGCGATACTAACCCCCATTCTTGGTGCGATAGCTTTAACACAACCTAGGATGCAAAATCGAGAACATCGCGAACACTATGTCATGGGTATTGTATTGCTTACTAGTATCTTTGTCATCATGCTCATCATAAAAGCCCCCCCTGAACTATTTAAACTATTTCGACTTACAGAACATTTAACTATTGCTTTTCGAGTAGATGGTTTATCACGACTCTTTGCTTGTATCGTTGCTATTCTTTGGCCTGTAACAACTTTATATGCCTTCGATTATATGCATCATGAAGGTGGAGAACAACGATTCTTTGGGTTTTATCTGTTGGCTTACGGAATCGTTCTAGGAGTAGCTTTTGCTGGTTCTATGGTTACGATGTATTTGTTCTTTGAACTACTCACTCTTTCAACGCTTCCTTTAGTCATGCACCAAATGGATGCCAAAGCACGCTATGCTGGACTACGCTACTTGATTTACTCCATGACCGGAGCAGCCCTTGGTTTTATCTCTGTCATCTTCCTATCGGTCTATGGTAGTAATGATTTCTTCACCTTTGGTGGAATGTTGAACCCGCTACATATCAAGGGTAACGAAGTGGTTCTTCAAGCAGTTTTTACACTTGGTTTTTTTGGATTTGGGGTGAAAGCGGCCTTATTCCCAGGATATCAATGGCTGCCTCTTGCTTCAATTGCTCCGACCCCCGTAACAGCTTTACTGCATGCAGTTGCAGTAGTGAAAGCAGGTGTATTTGCTTGTATACGCTTGGTTTATTATGGCTACGGTCCAGAGCTTCTGAAAGGCAGTTTTGCCCAAACACTGACCATGTTAGCCGCAGTATTTACCATTGCCTTTGGGGCTATCATGGCTTATCGTACTGATCATTTCAAGCGTAGATTAGCTTATTCGACGATTAGTAATCTATCTTATATTCTATTTAGTGTTACGATTATGACGGAGCAGAGTCTTCATGCTGCTAGCCTACATATGTTGTATCATGCTTTTGCTAAAATCACACTCTT
>CALCNS010000159.1 GCA_937897315.1 uncultured Bacillota bacterium | reverse complement strand
GTGAAATTTCGAAAAGCTCTCCCCTTCTTAAAGTGAAAGACGAGTTTCTCACTCGTCTTTTTTGTTGTTTACAACTCAATTCCATTTTGTTTCAGTAATGTTCGTGATGTTTCAAGAGAATCCACACCCGTTTTGTTCTTAATAGGAGCAAACTCAACTTCCCGCAGAACCTCAAAACCAAGGCAGTTGTCCATCATTCGTATCATATCAAGTACGAGAGTTTCAAATTTATACCCATTGTTCTGTGTAGGCTGAACTCTTTCACCATCCGAGGTCAAATGAGGGATTTTTTTCTCGACGATATGATAAGGTAATCGAGTTTCGGAAATCTCAAGTAGCCGGTCGAGACGGAATAAATAATTTAGGATGACTCCATATCGATACAACAACTCACCTTGCTCATTGGTGGCTTCAATCATTTCTTTGCTCAATTCGAAATATTCCACAATGGATGGCTTTCCATTTTCTAAACACAAAACACCCACTCGCTCGTTGGGATCTGCCTTTCGTACCACTTTGGAACCGCTAACATAAGATCCATGCATAGTGGCTCCAATAAACACAGGATCCGCCATTTTTTGTAAAGGGTTATCCACAGAGAAGATATTGAGCCATTCCACTCCCCAATTTTTCAGCTGGGGCAGTAGATCAGCCTTGATAATGGAAGAAAACCACCCACCGTTGCCATTGGGAGACAGGGACACTTGTCCTTTGTTTTCAAGATATATTTTACCGCTAAAATCTGTCGCTGGAGCCATTTCTTGCCTAAAAAACCGTATGTAGCTTGACTGATAACCAAAGAAATCGTGGTCATGAAAGAAATCAACGGTTTCCTCGTGATTGATACTGCTGGTCATTATGAGCAGAGGTATCCAAGCATTGGCTTGTTTGACCACATGCAATAGATTTGTGATGAGTTGCTCAAAAAGAAACAGCTCCTTGCTTTCGCCAATGTTCAGCATCCCTTTTGGGTGCTCAAACCCCAAACGACTACCCTGCCCTCCGGCTAACAAAACTGCACCGATTTTTCCGCTCTGAATGGCTTCTAACCCTAATTTTCGATACTGATCTTCCAAAGAAGCAATCTCTTGGACACTCAAAGCCGATATGGGTGAAATGATTCCTTTGCGTATCTCCTCTTCTTTACGGTCCAGTAAATCCAGCAGGGAAAAGTCGATAGACTCCAACTGCTCAATGAAAGTATTCTGTTCCTCTTTGGAAAGCTCATAAAAGAATTGTATTAAATGCTCTTGTTTGTATTGATGCAATTTTTGCAGTACTTCTGAAGGAATCATGATACACACCCTTTTCTGATTTATAGTCTCATTATATCAAATTAAGCATCCGATTCCAAGTAGATGAGATAAATATTTAGTCACAAAAAAACCGCCCCGAAAGACGGTTTTGTTAAGGTTAAACCGGCTGCATAATCCCAAAGAATACCAACCAAGCCAAGACGGTTTTCGCAGCTAAACTAAGGATGATGTAGACACGTTCTCCATAAAGATAGTCTTTCCATGGACCTACTTTTAAGTATTGTAATATCATGTTAATGGGGAACAAGTTAAAGAATACAAAGTAGGAACCAAAGATTGCATAAGCAAACCAAGGAACCCTGCTTAAGTCGGAGTTTCCGAAAGTGTGCATCACAATCACAATCC
>CALCNS010000158.1 GCA_937897315.1 uncultured Bacillota bacterium | reverse complement strand
GAGTGCCAGTGCATTAAGAAAGGCATTGTCTGAAGGGGTTTCTTTGTATGCACATCTTCCGGCTGCTTCTTATGCCGTTCTAGAAGAAGAACGAGCTCAGAGCAGACTCATCACTTCCACAGAGCAGTTCTCGGCTCAAATCTTAACCCTACTTCAACGTGCAAACCTCGACGATATTGCTGAGCTCCCGGAGATGGTCGAAGGGTTGGAAAATCGTTTTATGTTATTTCGAAACGCCGCAACCATACAGGAATTCATTCGTTCTGTGAAAAGCAAGCGATATCCCTATAGTAAGTTGCAGCGAAGTCTGTTTCATTTGTTACTGGGGATTCGTAAATCCGATCTCCCCGCACCCCAAACCCCCATGCCCTATGCTTTGGTTTTGGCTTATAATGCAACCGGTCAAAAGCTCTTGTCACAGTGGAGAAAAATTTCCGGTATCCCTTTAATCACTCGTCCCGTGCGTCAACGAGCGGAGTTAACCGACTATGGAAAACGATTGCTCGATATCGACCGGCTGGCTTCCGAGGTTTGGACCTTGGCATTGCCAGCCCCTTATCGACAACCTGGTTTATGGTGTAAGCAAATGCCTATTCGTATCTCGGTGGCAATGTCTGGAGAAACTGAAGCGCTTCCTGAAGAGTAGCCACCGAGACCACTTGAATTTCTTTCGCCAATTCTTTCGCTTGCTCGGCATTCTCGCTGGCTACCAAGAAATACTCCGCATGGGCTTGTTCTGCAGCACGTAATTTTTGGCGAACCCCTTCTATGGGCCCTATACTACCATCCAACCGAATTGTCCCAGTTCCGGCAATTTGGTGTCCTGCTGTGATATCGTTCTCTATGAGCTGATTGAGGATTTGCAAAGTCATCATCAGTCCGGCTGAACCTCCACCGATTTCTTCATCTGCAAATTCAATGCTCTGATGATATTGTACACTCCATGCTTGTGGGCTAATGTAAATGCCCAGTTTGGCATTTCCATTCTCATCTCCAACCAAAACACCTTCTACTTCTCGGGTCACACCTTCCCGAAGAACGGTGAGCCCTATGGTATCTCCCGGAGACTTTTGCTTTAATTTCAACTGCAAATCTTCATTTAGCAGCAATCTTTGCCCTTGGAAGGACAAAAGCACGTCTCCTTCACGTAGCACATCCTTCATTTTGGTGTTCTCAGTAAAACCATTTATCAACAACCCACCACCCTCGACTTCAACCGGCAACCCAGCAGTTTGAAGTGCCAATAGGGTGGCTTTTTTTTGACTGTCGGACATGTTCTTCTTCATTTGCTCTTGATACTCTTCCATGCTCATATCCTGAGGCATCACTGCTTGTATGGGCTTTATATCCATGTCTTCATCAAACAATGATCGTATCCACAGTGCACCGGTTCCTCTTGAGGTATAGATACTCAGCATATAGAGCGTACCCACATCATTGGTATCTCCATTCTCTACGATAACGTAAGGAGATAAATCGGTGGCTTGTCCTCCATGATACACGATGAAATCCAGCGGATAGTATAGAGCAACCAACTCGACTACCACGAGGATTGCCAAGATCAGCAAATACTTTCGATGATCTCTGAGCCACTTCATTCCGTGACACCTTCCTCTGAACGACCATAAAAAGTGATGGTACTATCCCGTTGTTTGAGAACACGGTATTTTTTGAGTGATGATATTTCGTCAGGTAATTCCTCTTTCCCGTGATGCTCCACTACAATCGTCACAGTCGGTTTCAACCAGGAAACCTGCGATAACACCTCTAATGCGTGTTCTGCTAACCCTGTTTGATAAGGCGGATCGATAAAAACCAAATCGATTTTCTGGTCCACTCCGGGGAAAAAGGTCTTTATTTTTGAAATTGCATCCCCCACAATCAGGCGACTTTGTTTTTGGAAACCGCATAACTCCACATTGTCTTGAATCAGACGAACCGCTTCTTTATGTATTTCAAAAAAGGTAACCGATGCTGCTCCCCTGCTTATCGCCTCCAAGCCCAGTGCACCACTACCGGCAAACACATCCAAAATATGAGCCCCATAGATTTTTGGAGCCAAAATATTGAACAAGGTTTCTTTCAATCGATCCGATGTAGGCCTTGTCAATTGGTCCTTCGGACTTTTCAATTTGCGCCCTTTTGCGCTTCCAGATATAATTCTCATGTGAATTCCCTCTTTCTATTTAGGACGCATTGGGTTTTTCTTTCCAGCGTAGAAGCACACGCTCCCAACGCTCATTCTCAAAAATCACCTTACCGCTTTTCCACTCATCGATGCATTCCCTGCTTATTCTTAGGGTGTCTTCCTCTACTTGCCAGCGAAATACCAGCAAATCGCTAAATCCACTTTGGTCCGTACCAAAGATTTCTCCGGGACCTCTCAATTCTAAATCGAGCTGTGATAAATAAAAACCATCTTGAGTCGCGCACAATGCTTTCATTCGCTGCTCAGCAGTTGCCGTGATTTCACCATTCGTGATCAAAGCACAATATGAAGGTAGATGACTACGGCCCACTCTTCCTCGTAGTTGGTGTAATTGTGCCAATCCAAAGCGGTCGGCTCCTTCCACTACCATGACCGTCGCATTGGCTTGATCGACACCTACTTCAATAATTGTGGTGGCTAGTAATCCACGTAACTCTCCCTTTTCGAATCGTTCCATAATTTGCTGGCGTTCATTTTGCTTCATCTGACCGTGCAAAACCGTCCATAATGGAGCAGGCCACACTCGTTGCAAGAGAGGTTTACGATCCTCAATGGTTGGCACACTCGCATCTTCGTCTTCCGTGGATTGAATTCCGGGACAAACCCAATAAACCGAATGACCCCGTTGCATTTCTTCCGAGCAGTAGGCCATTAGCTTCTCCACTCTGTCCGGCTCGCGAATCCAAACCGTTTTTATGGGTAATCGGTGCGGTGGCAACTCATCCAGCTGACTGGCCTGCATATCTCCATAGAGCAACATCGCCAAGCTACGAGGGATGGGGGTAGCCGATAAACTTAATACATCGGGAACAGGGATTTGCTGTTCCAGTAATTTCCGGCGTTGCATGACTCCAAAGCGGTGTTGTTCGTCAATAACCAGCAAGCTACAAGAGGGGAAATGCATGTGGTCCGATAAAAGCGCATGTGTTCCAATCCAAATTCCACTTTGTCCTTGCTCCGCCATAGCTCTAGCTACTTCTCGTTCTGCAACAGACATTCGTCCCGTCACCAAATAAATGGGAATCGATTGCGGTAGAATCGTGCGTATTTGAGCCGTGTGTTGTCTGGCCAAAATCTCTGTAGGCGCTAAAAAAACAGCCTGGTGACCATTGGTCACAGATTGCCAGAGGGCTGCTATCGCCACAATGGTTTTACCACTTCCTACATCCCCTTGCACAAACCTCATCATGGGTTTGGAGCTTGACATGTCGGCTCTGATTTCCTCTATGGCTCTAGCTTGTGCACCCGTCAGAGTGAAAGGCAACAACTTGTCCCATTGCTCTTTGTGACTAGGGGTTAATGTTTGAACAAAACCGATTGCCTTTTGCTCTTGAGGTTGTTGAATCAATTGCATGATGAGCGTTTCTTCCAGCAAAACCCTTTGTTGTGCTTTCTGGAGTTCTTCTGCGCTTTTGGGAAAATGAAGATTCCCTAATGCATCTAACAGGCTGAGACCGATTCTCTTTCGCCATGGCTCCGGCCAAATTTCTAGGGTCTCTTTGTCCATTGTTTCCAACACATAGACCAGCCATTGGCGAAACATGCTTTGAGTAATCCCTTGTGGCAGATCATAGATGGCTTTAATGCCCCCTACTCCTGTTCCAAAACCGCATTGTTGCACGACGATACTTCGTAAGGAACCTTTTTGTTGGCACTTCCCCAAAACCCAAATTTGACTGCCCACCGCAAATTGATTTTTTCGATACGGTTGATTGAACCATATAGCTATAAATTTCTGACCATTCGCATCGACAAGAGAAAGTCGTACCATGGTCATTTTTTTCTTGCGCAAGAGGGCACCCGAGCTGGTCACTGTGGCATCTATCATCACATCGTAAGGAGGGAGCTCGTCTTTCGGCCAGAATTCTAATTTATGTTGAACCACATATCGTTTCGGATAATGCAGTAACAAGTGAATTGAATTCTCTACACCGATTTCGCTTAAGTATTCTCGCCTTTTAGGTCCTAAGCCGGGCAAGGTATTCCATAGATGAAGTTCTTCTCCAGACAAGCCTTTACCCTCCTTTGAAAAAAGGGACCGCCTTGCGGTCCCTTTCAACATACAACATTATTCGGCTGATATGATGTAATAGTAAACAGGTTGACCACCGTAATACACTTCAATTTCATGTCGGGGGAATTTTGCCTGCATCTTCGCTTTTAATTCTTCTGCTTCGCTTTCTTCCACCTCTTGACCATAATATATCGTGATGATTTCGCGCTCTTCGGTCAACATGGCCTCAAATAATTGCTCGAGAGCAGCACTACGGTCGGGAGAAACGGCAGCAATCTTTCCATCACACAATGCCAAATAGTCTCCTTCTTTGATCACACAATCATCTAATATGGTATCGCGAACCGAGTACGTTAACTGACCGGTCGAAATGGATTGAGAAGCTTCTTCCATGGTTTCTGCTAAGACATGGTAATCCTTCAATTCTGGATTGTACGCCAGCAAAGCAGCAATCCCTTGGGGAATAGAGGTGGTTGGTATGACATATATTTCTTTTTTGCTGATGAGTTTGGCTTGTTGAGCTGCCATGATAATGTTTTTGTTATTGGGTAACACAAATACAGTTTGCGATGGAGCAAGTTCAACTGCACGCACAATGTCTTCGGTGCTCGGATTCATGGTTTGACCGCCCTCTACCACCAAATCCACACCCAAACTGCGGAAAATGTCGGCCAAGCCACTTCCGGCTGCTATGCTGACCATGGCTATGGGTTTTTCCTCCATGGGGATGCCGGAAGCCTCAATAGGGGTTTCAACGGGTAAATTATCCATGACCAAGTGGTGATGTTGTTCCCGCATGTTCTCGATTTTGATTTTGCTCAACATACCCATTTCCAAGCCAGCTTCTAACACCTTACCGGGATGATTGGTATGCACATGTACTTTAAGAATCTCGGTATCCCCCACTACAAGTAAAGAATCACCTAAGGATATTAATTTTTGCAAAAGAATATCTTCATTTAAGTCTTTACCCAGAACAATCATCTCTGTACAGTAAGCAAACTCAATGTCGTTGGAATCGGTGAGGACGGCTTGCGCTACATGTGAAACCGAAACACTTTCGCTTGGTTTGTCCACCACAAACTCCTCCACCTTCTCACCGTTTAGCATCATGAAGAAACCTTGGTAAATGGCTACCAGCCCAGCACCACCGGCATCGACCACTCCTGCTTGCTTTAAGACAGGGAGTTGCTCCGGTGTTTTCGCCAGTGCTTCTTCTGCTTTTTTGATAATGACAGACATAAAGGGAGCAAAATCCCGATGCTGACGAGCTTGATTATTTGCTTCTTTGGCAGATTCTTTCACTACGGTTAGTATGGTACCTTCGGTCGGTCTCATCACTGCTTTGTAGGCGGCTTGAACACCCTCTTGCAAGGCTTTGGCAAACTCGGTCGTATTGATTTTTTCTTTTGTAGCCAAGTGTCGGGTAATTCCTCGCAAGATTTGAGATAAGATCACACCGGAATTTCCGCGAGCCCCCATGAGGGCTCCCATGCTCAGTGCACCGCACACCTTGGAAATGGAGATGGGTTCGATGGCAGCCACTTCGTCCATGGCGGACTTCATGGTTAAATACATGTTGGTACCGGTATCTCCATCGGGTACCGGAAACACATTTAATGAATTGATTTTATCTTTCTTTTTTAACAATTGCGCTGTCGCAGATCGAAACATTTGCAGGATATCGTTGGCATCTATGAATTCCTTTTTTATCGTTTCTGCCACGAGACTCGCCTCCGTTCATTTGAGACGGATCATGCCGTCTAGCTTAATGGATAGTGTACTATATTTTACACTGAAAAGCAAAAAATGAAAAGAGATATTTTCTGAAATTCTTTTTCGAAATGCTTGTCAAGACCCCTATTTTATGATAGAATACCAATGTTCAACACTTGGCAACACCAAAGGAGGTGGAACCATGGCAAGAGTATGTGAAATTTGCGGTAAGGGCGTTACAACCGGTAACTTGATTTCCAAGAGAGGAAATCGCAACAAAAAAGTGATTGCTCCCAATCTGCAATCCGTGCATGCAATCGTAGGTGGAACCCCTACTCGCATTCGCGTTTGTACCCGTTGTATCCGTTCCGGCAAAGTGCAAAGAGCACTCTAAGTTCAGTTCTTTATAAATAAGTGTTTGCAAACATAAAAAAACTCGACTGCTTTCGCGGCGAGTTTTTTTATGTTCTTTTTGGAGCTACTGGCCGGATTCGAACCGGCGACCTGCGCATTACGAGTGCGCCGCTCTACCAACTGAGCCACAGTAGCATTTTTGTGTCGGGTGAAAGTATAGCATGTCATTGAAAAAAAATCAAGCCTGTGATTCTATTCTTCTGATAATGTGATATACTAACTTTATCATATCGTTTGAGGGGTTGATTATCATCGAGCTGTATACCTATGGAAAAACATCTTTAGTGTATCAGGGAACTGCTATTCCCAAACAATGGCCCGATTCCTTTATTGCCGTCATGAGTCAAAATGAGTTTCATACTTTGCAGCAGTTTTGTGGATTTGCAGATCATATCATGATAGATCCAGCTCAAATTCATTATAATAAGCTAGAAACCCATTTTGATTACTACTTGGGTACGATCATACTTCCTAAAGAAGAGTTTATACAAGAAGACGAAAAATTCAGTTTCCTAATTAAACCAGGAAGGATCATTTTTATTGACCACAAGCAAATCGTTTCCACCATCATTCAGAAAATGACGCTAGAGAATTACTGGCATGAGGCCTGCATGGAACGTTTTTTATACAGTTTTTTGGATGAACTGACTGGTGACGATATAGAAGTTCTTGAATCCATCAAAAATAGAGTGGCACGCCTTGAAGAGAACATGGGTAAAGAGAGAAATGGCCAATTCAATCGCGATATGATTAGCATTCGAAAAAGACTGTTGGTTTTGCAGAATTTCTATTCACTTATGATTGAGATTTCACATGAATTATGGGAAAATGAAAATCAGTGCTTTCAGGAAAATCGGTTATACCTGTTCAAGCTCTTTGCAGAAAGAGCGGAACGTTTACGTGGAGATGTTCAGTTCATTCGTGATTATTCTCGAGAGGTTCGCGAAATGTATCAATCGACTCTAGACCTGAAGCAAAATAATATTATTACCGTCTTAACTGTGGTCACTGCCGTTTTTACACCTCCCATACTCATCGCAGGTTGGTATGGCATGAATTTTACCTCCATGCCCGAAATCACCTGGAAATTCGGTTATGTCTATGTCATTATTCTCTCCATAGTCGTGACTTATTTGTTTTACCGGGAACTTAAGCGTAGGAATTTTCTGTAATATAAAAAAACACAGGATGGTGCGTGCACCATCCTGTTTCTTGTCTTCAGTGGTCGGGGCGAGAGGATTCGAACCTCCGGCCTTTTGGTCCCGAACCAAACGCGCTACCAAGCTGCGCTACGCCCCGAAAAAAAGAAAGAGCTGAACAACAGCCCTGAGAATCTGTGGTGGGAGCGACGTGGT